>NZ_BAAAHG010000070.1:0-24311 GCF_039525155.1 Streptomyces thermoalcalitolerans
CAGGTTCCCGATGATCCGGGTGATCGGGTCCCAGGACATGTCCACCAGCTGCGCGGGCCTGCGCCCCGCCGCACGAGCCTCCGTCGTCGTCATGTCGGTCTGGTCCTCACTCCTCCGTCAGGCGCGCCAGTGCGGGTCGTACCCGCTGGTCAGCTCGGGTCGGTTGTGACGCCACTTCGGTTCCTTGTTGACGGCCATGCTGGTGATGGCGCGCATGCGCCGGATGAAGGCGCCGTAGGGCCTGATCAGGCTGGACGACAGGCTGCCGCCGGTGGGCTCGTCCATGAACGGCATGAAGGTGTCGGGGAAGCCGGGCATGGTGCAGCCGATGCAGATGCCGCCCACGTTGGGGCAGCCGCCGAGGCCTCCCATCCAGCCCCTCTTGGGTACGTTGCAGTTCACCACGGGGCCCCAACAACCCACCTTCACCTGACACTTGGGTGAGTTGTAGTCCTTGGCGAAGTCGGCCTGCTCGTAGTAGGCGGCGCGGTCGCAGCCCTCGTGGACCGTCTTGCCGAACAGCCACTGCGGGCGCAGCATCTCGTCCAGCGGCGGGGGCGGTGCGGAGCCCGCGGCGTGGTAGAGCAGCCAGGTCAGGGTCTCCATGAAGTTCTCCGGCTGGATGGGGCAGCCGGGGACGTTGACGATGGGCAGGGCGCCCTGCGACCTGAAGTCCCAGCCGAGGTAGTCGGCCAGGCCCATGGAGCCGGTGGGGTTGCCGGCCATCGCGTGGATGCCGCCGTACGTGGCGCAGGTGCCGGCCGCGACGACCGCCCAGGCCTTGGGGGCGAGCCGGTCGATCCACCAGTTGAGGGTGAGCGGCTCACCCGTCTTCAGGTCGTTGCCGAAGGAGGTCCAGTAGCCGTCGCCCTCGATGATGTTCTGGTTGGGGATCGAGCCCTCGATGACGAGGATGAACGGGGAGAGTTCCCCGGCCGCCGCGGCCCGGAAGGGGACGAGGAAGTCCTCGCCGCCCAGGCTCGGCGAGAGCACCTTGTTGTACAGGTGCGCCTTCGGCAGCCCGGGAATCAGCCCGAGCACGATGTCCTCGATCGCCGGCTGGCCCGACGCCGTCATGGAGACGGTGTCGCCGTCGCAGCTCATGCCCTCGGAGATCCAGAGGATGTGGATCTCGTCGAAACCGGCCTGTTCCCGGGCGCCCTCGGGTTCCCGGCTGACTTCGGTGGTACCACTGGCGGTGGTCATGTGCTCGGCCTCCCATGGAGACGGTCACGGAGTCGGTCGTAGGCGGCGGCCACCGGCCCGAGCACGGCGAGCGCGGGAGGCTGGTCGGGGGCGTTCGGGTGGGGCCGGGTGGGAGCGGTCCGCCGGGCCCGGTCGAGGAGCCGGCCGAGCTCGTCCAGCTTCTCCTGGGAGACACGGTCGCGGAGTGCGGGCATCGTCTCGCCCTCCTCCTCGCGGATGTGCTCGTCGATCTCCTGCTTGAGCTCGGCCACGAGGCCGGCCTCGCGCTCGTCCCCGGAGGGCAGCCTGTCGAGGGCGAACAGCAGCTTCTTGACGGCCATGTGCTCGCTCAGATGCTCGTCGATCTTCTGCTCGCCGTCGGGAAGCACCTTCTTGGCCAGGGGGTAGAGCATCATTTCCTCGAGCGCCGCGTGCTGGGACAGCTCGCGGATCATCAGCTCGACCACGGCGCGCCGCTGGGTCCGGGAGGCCGCGGCACGGTAGTCACGGAACAGTTGCTCCACCCTGCGGTGGTCGTGCTTCAACAACTCGATGGCGTCCATCGCGCCTTCCTCGTCCGGGGCGGTGACCTGCGGCGGAGCCGGTGCGGTGGGTGCCGCCGGCCTGCCGGCCGGCTGCGCGGCCGGCACGGACGACGCCCCTCACGGGAAGGTCATCCGTCGCCCTCCAGGTTTGCCCCGCCCCTCGGCGGACGCCTCCTGTGAAGGGTCAGTGGAGTGAACGGCGAGAGCCGTCCGGAGCAGCTCCGTGCCCGGAAGGTCCAAGGCGGTCGGGCGGCGCCGCCAACCGCCGCCGCGTCACAGCTCGTTCTCCGGCCAGCCCAGCAGACGCGCACCGATCGTGGCGGTCTGGAGCGTGTAGCGGTGCATGGGGTCGGCGGGGTCGGCGCCGGTCAGTTTGCGGATGCGCTCCAGGCGGTAGGTGAAGGCGCGCACGCTGAGGTTGAGGCGGCGCGCGGCCTCGGCGGCCGTGCAGCCGGCCTCGAAGTAGGCGGTCAGGGTGTCCAGGAGCGGCTGGGCCCCGCCGCGGGCGGTCTCCAGCGGCCCCAGGGTGTCGCGGACCAGGTCGGCCATGGCCTGCCGGTCGCGGGTCAGGACGGGATAGACCAGAAGGTCCGCGGCGCGCAGGACGGGCTCCTCCAGCTCGAGCCGGTCGGCGAGTTCCAGCGCGTTGAGGGCCTCCTCGTAGGAGCGGACCACTCCCCCGGCGCCGGGATGGGTGCGTCCGATGGCGACCCGGCCGCCGTCGGTGGCGGCGTACGCCTGTTTGGCGAAGAACGTCAGGACGTCCTCCTGGTCGCCCGGGGCGATGCACACGAGCCGGCCGTCCTTGGTGGTCAGCAGGATGCGGCGCTCACCGAACCGGGTGAACAGCGTGGTCTCGACATGCCGGGTGGCCGGATGGGTGTCGTCGACGGGCTGGGCGCCCTGGGCGACCGCCACCGCGTGCGCGCGTGAGAACAGCAGCCCGTAACGCTCGGCGCGTTCGGCCAGCCGCCCCAGGTCGCTGCGGCCGTAGAGCAGGTCGTCGATGAACTCCCGGCGGTCGGCCTCCTCCTGGCGCATGGCGAGCCGCTGGGCCCGTTCATGGCCCTCGGCGAACGCGTCGACGGCCTGCTCGACGGCGGCGAGGACCAGGTCGGTCCCGGCGGCCGTCAGCGTGGGGGCGACGGCCCTGGCCTCGGCCAGGTGCCGGAGGATGAGTGCGCGCAGGCTGCGCCCGGCCTCCGCGGCCCGTTCCCCCTGGGCGCGCAACAGGTTCAGCTCGTCCCGGGTCAGACGGCGGCCGGTGGCACAGACATCGGCCAGGATCCGGGTGTATCCCGCCAGGTACTCGTCGGGGAGCTCCGCCTCTGTCACACACCCTCCCCAGATCTTGACGCGTCCTTGACGAAATCTTGACGTACCACGGATGCGGTTGACAAATGGCCGAGCACGCTCCGTGAAGGGGGTCGGCCGAGGCGCCACACACGATAAAAATCACATCAGAAGGTGCTAATTCAGACATTTAAGGGAAATCGGCGCTTAGGACCACAACAACACACTCGTAATCTCATGGAGAGGAGACGGCAGCGATGTCGTATCCGCAACGCTCCGCCACCGGCTCCACCACCGGAACCGGAATGACCTCGCACCCCGAGATGGCCGAGATGCGGGAGCGCCTGGAGCGGACGGCCTCCAGCGGCCGGGCCATGGTCGTCGAGGGGCTCATCGTCCTGGCCGGCCTCTACGTGGCCATCTCGCCCTGGGTCGTGCACTTCGCGCTGCAGCGCAACATCACGATCAACAACCTGATCATCGGTCTCACCATCGCCCTGATCGGGGCCGGTCTCACCTTGGTTCCGGAGCGCACCTACCGCCTCGCGTGGATCCTCGCCCCGCTCGGCCTCTGGCTGCTGATCTCCCCCTGGGTCGTGACCCAGACCCACAGCGCACGCGCGGGCATCATCTGGAACAACTGCTGGATGGGCGCCCTGGTGGCCCTGCTGGGGCTCGCCGCCACGGCACTGACGCTCGGAGCCGCCCGCCACGGCCACGCCTCCCACCGGTGATGCCGTCGGCCCCCTACTGACACATCCGTCACGACAGCGGGTCGTACCGCCCTGATGCGGCGGTACGACCCGCTTGTCATGATCAACATCTCGTGTGGTTAGCATATGAGCGCCACTCTGCTCGAAAGATAGAGCAGCCCAGCTCGAAAGATCTCGAAAGATAGATCCGTGACTGTCAACGACGACTCGTTCACCAACTGGAAGAACCGCGAGGAGATCGCGGAGTCGATGATCCCGATGATCGGGAAACTGCACCGGGAGCGGGACGTCACCGTCCTGATTCACAGTCGTTCTCTGGTGAACAAGTCGGTGGTGAGCATCCTCAAGGCCCACCGGTTCGCCCGGCAGATCACCGGTGAGGAGCTGTCCGTCACCGAGACGCTTCCGTTCCTGAAGGCGCTCACCACACTGGATCTCGGGCCGTCCCAGATCGACCTCGGCCTGCTCGTCGCGGCGTACCGCGACGACAACCGCGGCCTGTCGGTGGAGGAGTTCACCGCCGAGGCCGTCGCCGGCGCCACCGGCGCCAACAAGATCGAGCGCCGTGAGGGGCGCGATGTCGTCCTGTACGGCTTCGGGCGCATCGGCCGGCTCCTGGCCCGTCTGCTCATCGAGAAGGCCGGCTCCGGCAACGGCCTGCGGCTGCGCGCCATCGTCGTCCGCAGAGGCAGCGGCCGGGCCTCCGAGGACCTGGTCAAGCGTGCCTCGCTGCTGCGCCGCGACTCCATCCACGGCCAGTTCCAGGGCACCATCACCGTCGACGAGGAGAACAGCACGATCCTCGCCAACGGCAACAGGATCAAGGTGATCTACGCCGACGACCCGGCGTCGGTGGACTACACGGCGTACGGCATCAAGAACGCCATCCTCATCGACAACACCGGCAAGTGGCGCGACCGCGAGGGCCTGTCCCAGCACCTGCGCCCCGGCATCGACAAGGTCGTCCTGACCGCGCCGGGCAAGGGCGACGTCCCCAACATCGTCCACGGCGTCAACCACGACACCATCAAGCCGGACGAGCGGATTCTGTCCTGCGCCTCCTGCACCACCAACGCGATCGTCCCGCCGCTGAAGGCGATGGACGACGAGTACGGCGTGCTGCGCGGTCACGTGGAGACCGTCCACTCGTTCACCAACGACCAGAACCTGCTGGACAACTACCACAAGGCCGACCGCCGCGGACGCTCCGCGCCGCTCAACATGGTCATCACCGAGACCGGTGCCGCCTCCGCCGTGTCCAAGGCGCTGCCCGACCTCAAGGCGAAGATCACCGGCAGCTCGATCCGCGTTCCCGTGCCGGACGTCTCGATCGCCATCCTCAACCTGCAGCTGGCGCGCGAGACCACCCGGGAGGAGGTCCTGGACTACCTCCGCAAGGTGTCGCTGACCTCCCCGCTCAAGCGGCAGATCGACTTCACCAGCGCCCCCGACGCGGTCTCCAGCGACTTCATCGGCTCGCGCCACGCCTCCATCGTGGACGCCGGCGCCACCAAGGTCGACGGCGACAACGCGATCCTCTACCTGTGGTACGACAACGAGTTCGGCTACTCCTGCCAGGTCATCCGGGTCGTGCAGTACGTCTCCGGGGTGGAGTACCCGACCTATCCGGCACCGGCGTCCTGAGCCGGCCCATCGCCCGGACGTCCGGCGGCCGGCCGCTCCCCGCGGCCGCCCCCCCCCCCCCCCCCCGCCCCCCCCGCCGTCCTGTTCCGCTCCCCGGCCGGTTCCGGCGGAACACGGCATGTGAGACTGCGCGCATGATTCGTCCCGCGACCCCTGCCGACGTCCCTGTCATCCACACCCTGATCCGTGAGCTCGCCGAGTACGAGAAAGCGCTCGACGAGGCCCGGGCGACGCCCGAGCAGCTGGCCGAGGCGCTGTTCGGCGAGCACCCGGCGGTGTTCGCGCACCTGGCGGAGGACGCCGGCGGCGACGTGGTGGGCTTCGCCCTGTGGTTCCTCAGCTTCTCCACCTGGCGCGGAGTGCACGGCATCCACCTGGAGGACCTCTACGTCCGCCCGGAGGCCCGCGGCAACGGCCACGGCCGGGCGCTGCTGAGGGAACTGGCCCGCCTGTGCGTCGCCCGCGGCTATGCGCGCCTGGAGTGGTCGGTCCTGAACTGGAACGAGCCGGCGATCGGCTTCTACGAGTCCCTGGGCGCCCGCCCGCAGGACGAGTGGACGGTGTACCGGCTCACCGACGAACCGCTGAAGGCGCTGGCGGCGGAGGCATGACCGGCTCTCCCCGCGCACGGCACACGGCCCGTTCTCCCGCGCGGCACACGGCTTGTTCTCCCCCGTGGCACCGGCCCGTGTCTCCCCGAGCGGCGGGAGACCGCCACCGATGGCAGGATGTGCCCGTAGGAGGTCCTGCCCGTGGACGAGAGCGAGAACATGGGCGTCAGCGGTGCGGCCGACCACACGTATCCGGGCGATCCGTTCGACATCAAGACCTCAGCGGTGGCGATCATCGACGCCGAGGGGCTGATCGCCTACTGGAGCCGGGGAGCCCAGGACCTGCTCGGCTATCCGGCTGATGATGTCGTACAGCGTCCGGCCCGGCTGCTGTGGCCCGGCCGCATCCCGACCGCCATGGTTTCCCGGCTGCGCCGGATCGACCGCGCAGGGGACGCGGTGATCGCCGTCCGCCACCGTGCGGGCCACACCGTCCGGCTCGCCGTCCGTGTGTGCCCGCTGCTCGCCGCGGGCGGCTCGCGCGACTGGCTCGTCCTCGCCTGCGACGTCGCCGACCGGCACCGGCACGAGTGGTACGAGGCGGTCGTGCAGGGCCTGCTCGAACAGTCCCCCATCGGGGTCGCGGCGCTGGACACCCGGCTGCGGTACCGCTGGGTGAACCGCGCCCTGGCCGGAGTGGAGGGACATCCGGTGGACACCGAGAGCAGCAGCGCCGCGGCCGGCGACGTCGTGACGGAGACGTCGCCGGTCGTCACCCGGCACGCCCGGCAGACCCTGATCTCCGGGCAGTCCCAGGTCACCATCGAGCATGTGTCGCCCCGGCGCGGTCCCCCGCGCTCCCGGCTGCGGTCGTTCTTCCCGCTGCGCGACGGCACGGGCCGGACGCTGGGCATCTGCTACGCCGCCCTGGACGTCACCGCCCAGGATCCGTCGCGCGAGCGGCTGCTGCTGCTGAACACGGCCAGTGAGCACATCGGGACCACGCTGGACCTCGACCGGACGGTCCAGGAGCTGGCGGAGGTCGTCGTCCCGCGGATCGCCGACTTCGTGGCCATCGACCTTCTGGACGTGGTGCAGACGGAACAGGGCCCGCCCGCCACCTCCATACTCCGTCCGGCCGTCCTGCGGCACTCGGCCCACCTGTCGATCCAGGAGGACCACCCCCGGGTGCTCGCCGGGGTCGGCGAGGCCGTCCACTACCCCAGCGGGTCTCCGCAGCAGCTCTGCCTGGCCACCGGAAAGGCCGTCCGCCAGGCCATCGGTCCGTCGACACCCTGGCTCGCCGACGCCCCCCTGCAGTGGACGGGGACGGACCGGTTCGACGCGCACACGCATCTGGTCGTGCCGCTGCGGGCCCGCGGCATCACGATGGGCGTGGTGACCCTGCTGCGCTGGAAGAATCCCGACGCGTTCACCGAGGACGACCAGCTGCTGGTGGAGGACGTGGTGGCGCGGGCCGCCGTGTGCGTCGACAACGCCCGGCGCTTCGCCCGGGAGCACCAGGCGGCGCTCACTCTCCAGACCAGCCTGCTGCCGTCCGCCCTGCCCCGGCTCAGTGCCGTCGAGGTGGCCTACCGCTATCTGCCGGCCGACACCGACTCGGGGGTGGGCGGGGACTGGTTCGACGTCATCCCGCTCTCCGGTGCCCGGGTCGCCCTGGTGGTGGGCGACGTGATCGGCCACGGTCTGCACGCGGCGGCCTCCATGGGGCGGCTGCGGGCCGCCGTACAGACCCTGGCCGACCTGGACCTGTCCCCGGACGAGCTGCTGGCCCACGTCGACGACCTGGTCGTGCGTCTGTCGGAGGAGGCGGAGGCGTCTGACGAGGGACCGACGGCGGTCGGCGCGACCTGCGTGTACGTCGTCTACGACCCCGTCTCCGGCACCATGGCCGTGGCCCGGGCCGGACACCCCAGTCCCGCGATCGCCCATCTGAACGAGCCCGTGGAGTTCCCCGACATCCCCACCGGCCCGCTCCTCGGCATCGGCGGACTGCCGTTCGAGTCGGTCGAGATGCAGCTGGAGGAGGGCAGCGTCATCGCGCTCTACACCGACGGTCTCATCAGTGCCTCGGACCAGGACGTCGACGTCGGCCTGGAACGGCTCTGCTTCACCCTGGCCCACCCCGACCGGCCGCTGGAGGAGATCTGCGACACCATGGTCCGCATCCTGCTGCCGGACCGGCCGCGCGACGACGTCGCCTTCCTCGTCGCCCGCACGCACATCCTGAGCCACGACCGCGTGGCGTCCTGGGAGGTGCCCGTCGAGCCGTCGGCCGTGCACAAGGTGCGCGACGACGTCAGCCACCAGCTGTCCCTGTGGGGGCTCGAGGAGGCGTCCTTCACCACGGAACTGATCGTCAGCGAACTGGTCACCAACGCCATCCGGCACGCCTGCGGCCCGATCGGCCTGCGTCTCATCCACGAGCGCGTCCTGATCTGCGAGGTCTCCGACGGCGGCAGCACCTCCCCGCACCTCAGGCGCGCGCGCACCACGGACGAGGGAGGGCGGGGCCTGTTCCTGGTCGCCCAGCTCGCCCAGCGCTGGGGCACCCGGTACACGGGCTCCGGCAAGACGATCTGGACGGAACAGCCCCTGCCCAGCCAGGCCCCGGCGTTCCCGCGTCCTGCCTCACCGGCCTCCTGAGCCGCGCTCCCGGGAGAAGGTGCCGGACCTGCCGTTCGCCCGACGGGGAGGCGAGGTGTTAGAACGGAGGGCATGGGCTCCTGTCCCCGCTGGTTCCCGCGGGGCGCGCAACCGCCGGCCGGCGACCGGCGGCGGACTGCTCCGGCCCGCCGCCGTCCGGGGGCGCGGAGGGCACGGAGCCCTGGGAAGCGGGGTCTGAAGCGGAGCCTTCCGCCGTCCCGGTGGCTCGGCACGGTCGCCGCACAGATCTTCCTGCTCCAGCTGGTCGTCGTCCTGGTGCTCGCCGCGGCGGGAGCCGCGGCCGTGGTGCTGCAGCGGCAGTACGACAGCGAGCTCAGGGCCAAGGAGCAGGCACTGGCCGCCGCCGAGGTCTTCGCCCGGGCGCCCGGTACGGCGCTCGCCCTGGAGTCGCCCGATCCATCGGTCTTTCTGCGCACCCCGGCCAGGAAGGCACGGCTGAGCTCCGGCGTCGACTCCCTCTCCGTGCTGACCTCTCAGGGACGCCCCGTGACCGACGCGGGACCGGGGCCGGCCGACGTGCCGCCCCAAAAGATCGGCCGGGCACTGGCGGGCAGGACGTTCACCGAGACCCTCCACGGCGGACCGGCCGGCTCCGTGCGTGCGGTGGTGCCCGTCATCGGTGCGGACCGGAACGTGGTCGGTGTCGTCACCGCGGGCGTCGGGGTCCACGGCCCGGGCCGCATGATGGACCAGCAGGTCCCGATGGTCCTGAACGCCGCCGTCCTGGCCGCGGTGCTGGCGGTCGGGGGCACCTTCCTCGTCGGCCGGCGGCTGCGCCGCCAGACCCGCGGTCTGGGTCCGGCCGAGATGGCCCGCATGTACGAGCACCACGACGCGGTGCTGCACGCGGTGCGCGAGGGCGTGCTGATCGTCGACGCCGACGGCCGGGTCCTGCTCGCCAACGACGAGGCCCGCCGGCTGCTGGACCTCCCGGAGGACACCGACCGCGACCGGCGGCACGTCACGGACCTGGGTCTGGGGCCGGGCATGACACGGCTGCTGGAGTCGGGAGCGGCCGTCTCCGACGCGGTGTTCCCGGCCGGTGACCGGCTGCTGGCGGTCAACACCCGCCGCACCGCGCCGTACGGCAGCGCGCCGGGCCCCGGGGCCTTCCGGGGGCGGGGTCTCCCGTCCGCGCTGCGGCGTCTGGCACGGCGTCTCGCCGGGGCGCCCGCGTCGTCCGAGCCGCCCAGGTCGTCCAAGTCGTCCAAGTCGTCCGCGTACGCCCACGGCCCTCCGCCCCGGACGCCGCGGCGCCCGCTCTCCGGGCGGACGACGGGACACCCGGGGCGGACCCTGGTGGCCAGCTTCCGGGACACCACGGAGCTGCGGGCCCTGTCCGGCCGGGCCGAGGCGGCACGGGAACGGCTGACCCTGCTGTACGAGGCCGGGATGCGGATCGGCACCAGGCTCGACGTACGGCGCACCGCCCGGGAACTCGCCGAGGTGGCGGTCCCGCGGGTGGCGGACGTCGTCAGCGTGGAACTGCTGGAGTCCGTGCTGCACGGCGAGGAACCCACCGGAGCGGTGAACCGGATGCGCCGTGTCGCGCTGCGCGGGATCGTGACGTCCGTCCCGCTGCAGCCGGTGGGCTACCTGATCCGGTTCAGGGTGGCCGGCACCCCGATGGCGGCCGCGTTGCGGCGCGGGAAGGCGGTGCGGGTGCCGGACCTGTACGCCGCGGAGGACTGGCGGGCACAGGACCCGAAGGAGGCGCGCCGGGTGCTGGCCCACGGCCTCCACTCGCTGATCACGGTGCCGCTCCGGGCACAGGGCATGACCCTCGGCATGGTCAGCTTCTGGCGGGGGTCCGGCTCTGCGCGGTTCGAGGAGGAGGACGCCGCGGTCGCCGAGGAGCTGGTGGCCCGGGCGGCCGTCGCGATCGACAACGCACGCCGGTACTCCCGCGAGCACGCGATGTCCGTGGCGCTCCAGCACAGTCTGCTCCCCCGGGACCTGCCGGAGCAGGACGCGCTGGAGCCGGCGTGGCGGTATCTGCCGGCGCGGTCCGGCGTGGGCGGCGACTGGTTCGACGTCATCCCCCTGCCCGGCTTCCGGGTGGCGCTGGTGGTCGGCGACGTGGTGGGGCACGGACTGCACGCGGCGGTGACGATGGGCCGGCTGCGGACGGCGGTGCTGAACTTCTCGTCCCTGGACCTGCCCCCGGACGAACTGCTCGCCCGTCTGGACGAGACGGTGACGCGGCTGGACGCGCAGACCGCGGGTGCCGACGGCGAGGTGTCCCCCGTCACCGGGGCCACCTGTCTGTACGCCGTCTACGACCCGGTGGGCGGGCACTGCACGGTCTCCCGCGCGGGGCACCTCGCACCGGCCGTGGTGGATCCCGAGGGGCGGGTGACCTTCCCCGATCTGCCCCTGTCACCGCCGCTGGGGGTGGGCGGGGTGCCGTTCGAGACCGGTGAGCTGACCCTGCCGGAGGGCAGTCGGCTGGTGCTGTTCACCGACGGCCTGGTGGAGAACCGCGGACGGGACATCGACGAGGGGCTGGCGATGCTCGGCGCGGCCGTCGCACACGCGGGCCGGACCCCGGAGGAGACCTGCCGGGACCTGGTGGAGGCGATGCTGCCGGAGCATCCGGGCGACGACGTGGCCCTGCTCGTCGCCCGGACGCGGCTGCTCGCCCCGTCCCGGGTCGCGGTCTGGGAGGTGCCGTTCGACGCGGCGGAGGTCTCCGAGGTGCGCACGGAGGCGGCCGCCCGGCTGCACGGCTGGGGGCTGGAGGAGTCCGCGTTCGCCGTGGAGCTGGTCCTCAGCGAGCTTGTGTCCAACGCCGTCCGGTACGGCGCCCCGCCCGTCCGGGTGAGGATGCTGCTGGGCCGCAGTCTGATCTGCGAGGTGTCGGACGGCAGCAGCACCTCACCGCATCTGCGGCGCGCGGCGGCCACCGACGAGGGCGGCCGCGGTCTGTTCCTGGTCTCGCGGTTCGCGCGGCGCTGGGGCACGCGCTACGGGGCGCACGGGAAGGTGATCTGGGCGGAACTGAGCCCGGGCGGCCTCCCGGGGCCGGCCTCCGAGGCGCTGCTCGACACCCTGACCTGGTGAGCACAGACCTGGTGAGCGCACCGGCGCGACAAAAGCCCTGAAGATGCCGAATCCACGTGCGGTCGGTAACGGAGATACATCCTCCATCTGACGCTAAGTCACATTACTGAACCGTAACCTTCCAACCGCTACCCGCGGTAACCGGTGGCCACGTACGTTCGGCTTCAACCACTTCGTATGTGGCCTCACCGAGGAGGTTCCGCATGCCCGCACGCAGACGCCTGCTCGCCGTCGCGGTCGCCACCGCCGCCTGCCTCGGCGTCCAGGCTCTCCCGGCCACCGCGGCCACCGGACCGGCCGAGGTGGTCTCCCGGGGCGTCAGGATTCCCGCCTTCTACACCCCGCCCGCCGGGCTTCCGGAGGCCGACGGCACCCTGATCCGCAGCGAACCGCTTCCGCTCGCCCTCAGCCTGCCCGGCCTGCACGGTCCTCTGCCGGGCCGGGCCACGCGCCTGATGTACAAGTCGACCGACTCCACCGGCCGGCCGGTGGCCGTCACCGGCGCCTACATCGAACCGACGGCCCGCTGGAAGGGCACCGGGCCACGTCCCCTGGTCGTCGTCGCACCGGGCACCCTGGGACAGGGCGACCAGTGCGCGGCCTCCCTGGGCCTGGAACGTCCGATCCTGTTCAACGGCCGCACCCTGTCGGTCGGCTACGAGAACCTGTCGATCTACCGGCTGCTGGCCCGGGGCACCGCCGTGGTGGTCACCGACTACGTCGGCCTGGGCACCACCGACCGGCTGCACACCTACGTCAACCGCGTCGACGGGGCCCACGCCGTCCTCGACGCGGCCCGCGCCGCCCGCTTTGTCGCCGGCGCGTCCGTCACCCCGGCCTCCCCCGTCGGCCTGTTCGGCTACAGCCAGGGAGGCGGCGCCGTCGCGGCCGCCGCCGAACTGCAGCCCGACTACGCCCCCGACGTCCCCCTCGCCGGCACCTACGCCGGTGCGCCGCCCGCCGACCTGACCGAGGTCACCCGGGCCGTCGACGGCAGTGAACTGGCCGGCGCCCTGGGCTGGTCCCTGAACGGCTTCCTCCAGTCCGATCCCGAGCTCCAGCCGATCGCCGACGCGCACCTCAACGCCGCGGGCAAGGCCGCCCTGGCCGATCTGTCGACCATGTGCGCGGGCGACGCGCTCTTCTCGTACGGCTTCGCCCGCAGCACCGGATGGACCACCGACGGCCGGTCCGTCAGCGAGATCATCCGTGCCACACCCGCACTCCAGGACTTCCTCGACAAACAGCGCATCGGCCGCCTGAAGCCGGCCGGCCCGGTGCGTCTGGCCACCGGGGTCAGCGACAACCTCGTTCCGCACGCCCAGGCGCGGCAGCTCGCCGCCGACTGGTGCGCCAAGGGCGCCGACGTCACCTACAAGGCGGTCCATCTGCCCCCTCTCGGCAGCGCTCTGATCAACCACTTCACCCCGCTGCTCGTCGACCACGGCGCCGCCGTGTCCTGGCTGACCGACCGCCTCGCCGGCAAGCCGGCCACCTCCAACTGCGCGACGGTGCCCTCCCGGTCCTGACCCGCACCACCCGGTCCGGCCGCTCCGTCACCGGCGGGGCGGCTCCCGGTGCCACGCGAGCCGGGCACCACGCCGGGCTCCGCGGCGCCCTGCCCGGTTCCGCGGAACCGGGCAGGGCGCCGCCGGTCGCGGACCGAGGGGCCGAGCGGACTGCGCTCGCACGTCCCGCTGCCACGGTGCACTGTGGTATGCGTGAGTTCCTGGCAGGCGCGGTTTCTTGTTCGTGCGCAGCCGGGACAGGTGAGTCCCCTGCTGCTGATCCCGGTCGCGCTCATCGTCCTCATCACCGTGTCCAGCATCGTGGTGCCGTCCGACATTGTGCTCGGCCCGCTGCTGGTGATCGCCCCCGCGATCACCGCATGGTTCTCGGGCCCGTGGACGACGGGGATCATCGGCGCGGTCTCGGTGGCGGCCCAGGCGTTCGCGGGCTGGTGGCTGGGGGAACTGTCCTCACGGAACATGATCGTGCAGCTGATCGCTCTCGCGCTGCTCACCCTGCTGATCATGGCCCTGAGCGTGGTCCGCGGCCACTGTGCGCGCGAACTGGCGCAGGTGCGGTCGGTGGCCGAGGCCGCTCAGCGAGTGCTGCTGTGGCCCCTGCCGAGCCGGCTGGGCGGCCTGCGGCTCGCCTCCCTCTATCTGGCCTCCGAGGACGAGGCGTCGATCGGCGGCGATCTGTACGCCGCCGCCCGCGCCCACGGCGGGGCCCGGGTGATGATCGGGGACGTACGCGGCAAGGGTCTGCCGGCCATCGGCGAGGCGGCCCTGCTGCTCGGCGCGTTCCGCGAGGCCGCGCACCGCCACGCCACCCTGCCCGCGCTGGCCGCCTCCCTGGAGGAGAGCATGGCCCGCCACCTCGCCGACTTCGAACCGGAGGAGGAGGCGGGGGAACGCTTCGTCACCGTGCTGCTGCTGGAGATACCGGACGACGAGCCGGTCGTCCGGATGACCAGCTGCGGTCATGTGGCACCGCTGCTGCTCGGCCCGGACGGAAGGATCACGGTGCCGGACCTCGCCCCCGCCCCGCCGCTCGGGATCGGTCTGACCGACCCGGACGGCCCCGCCGTCGAGGTGCTGCCCTTCGGCGAGGACGACACCCTGGTCCTCTACACCGACGGTGCCGTCGAGTCCCGTGACCGCACCGGCGCCTTCTATCCGCTGACCGAGCGGATCACCCAGTGGGCCGGGTGCTCCCCGGAAACCCTGCTCCACCACATCCAGTGCGACCTGCTCGCCCACACCGGCGAGCGCCTCGACGACGACATCGCCCTCATCGCGATCCACCGTGTCCCCGCACCGTCCGGCCGCCGCTTCGGCCTCGGCCTCCAGCCCGGCCCCTCCTCCGCCGAGGGCACCAGCCCGTCGAGGTCTCTCTGACCCCTGCCGCGCCGGCCCCGCACGGGGGGACCCGGCATCCCGCCGGATTCAGAAACGGCGGTGCTGAATCCGATGAAGGACAGTGGTTGGACTTCAGGATCACTCGGAAGCAAAGGTGGGGGGCGTCCCCCCGGGCCCGGGGGGACGCCGTACCGCATCACCCGGAGACCACCTGATGACCTACGTCGCAGATCCTGAGCGTTACCACGGCACCATGCTCTACCGGCGCACCGGCCGCTCGGGGCTCGACCTGCCCGTTCTGTCCCTGGGCTACTGGCACAACTTCGGTGACAACCGGCCGTTCGAGACCCAGCGCGAGATCGCCCTGCGCGCCTTCGACCTCGGTATCACCCACCACGACCTGGCGAACAACTACGGCCCGCCCTACGGCTCGGCGGAAATCAACTTCGGCCGGCTGATGAAGCAGGACCTCGCGCCGTACCGGGACGAGCTGGTGATCTCCACCAAGGCGGGCTGGGACATGTGGCCCGGTCCCTACGGCCAGGGCGGCGGTTCCCGCAAGTACCTGCTCGCCTCGCTCGACCAGTCGCTGAAGCGCATGGGCCTGGACTACGTGGACATCTTCTACTCCCACCGGCTGGACGCGAGCACGCCGCTGGAGGAGACGATGGGCGCGCTGGACACCGCCGTGCGCCAGGGCAAGGCCCTGTACGTCGGCATCTCCTCCTACGACACCGAGCGCACCCGGCAGGCCGTCGCCATCCTGCGCAACCTGGGCACCCCGCTGCTGATCCACCAGCCGTCGTACAACATGTTCAACCGCTGGATCGAGACCGAGGGGCTGCTGGAGGCCGCCGAGGAGGAGGGCTTCGGCGTCATCGGCTTCACCGCACTGGCCCAGGGGCTGCTGACCGACCGTTACCTGAACGGCATCCCCGAGGACTCGCGGGCCGCACAGGGCACCTCGTTCGACACCGCCTGGCTGTCCGACGAGATGCTGGGGCGGCTGCGGGCCCTGAACGACATCGCGGCCCGCCGCGGGCAGACCCTCGCCCAGATGGCCCTCGCCTGGGCGCTGCGCGACCAGCGCGTCACCTCCCTGGTCATCGGCGCCTCCCGTGTGGAACAGCTGGAGCAGAACGTGGCCGCGCTGAAGAACCTCGACTTCAGCGACGAGGAGCTGACCGAGATCGACAAGTACGCCACCGACGGCGACGTCGATCTGTGGCGGGCGGCCCGCGCCGGGGAAATCGGCTGATCCGCACCGGCCGGTCGTGCATCCCCTGTCGCGGGGTACTCGCCGCATACCGGGAGCCCGCGGCGGGGCAGCCGTCCCGCCGGGGCCGGTCAGCGAGATCAGGAGGCGCGGATGAGCACGGTCAGGGAAACGGTGGAGGTCGGCGTCCCCGTCCACACCGCCTACAACCAGTGGACGCAGTTCGAGGAGTTCCCGAACTTCATGGAGGGGGTCGAGGAGGTCAGGCAGATCGACGACCGCCACAACCACTGGACCACCAGGATCGGCGGTGTCACACGGGAGTTCGACACCGAGATCGTCGACCAGCTGCCCGACGAGCGCATCACCTGGCGCAGCACCACGGGCGACACCCGGCAAAGGGGCACGGTCCGCTTCGAGCCCGTGGACGACACGCACACCCGGGTGGAGCTCGTCATGGACGTCGAGCCCAGCGGAGTCGTGGAGAAGACCGGCGACATGCTGGGCATGATCGACCGGCGCATCAAGGGCGACATGAGGCGCTTCAAGCAGTACATCGAGCAGCGCGGCGACGAGACCGGATCCTGGCGGGGCCGTGTCCGGCCCGGGGACGCCGGCCCCTCGCACTGAGTCCCGCCGCACACGCCCCGCACCGCGCCCCGGCCGTCCCGAGGAACACCCCGGGAACCGGCCGGGGCGCTCTCGTGCGCGCCGGCCCGCCCGGCGGGACCCGTCCGGCATCCCGGCGGGCCGCGCGGTGACCGGGTGACCCGGGGCGCCCGCACCGGGTGACCCGAGGCCTCCGGGGAAGGCATGGGGCGACCGCCGGCGGCGAGAGGAAGCGCAGGATGACGACCGCGGACACGACACGTCCCGTCCCGGCCCCGCTCCGCACCGGCCGGGGGTACGGGCCCGGCCGGTGTGCCTGGACATCGCGGTCGCCGTGCACGCGCTGGTCGCCCAGGCCCTGTACGGCGGCTTCCTCGTCGGTGTCCACGCACCCGTGGAGCACGTCCGGCAGGGGGCGGAGATCATGTACTACGGCGGCGGCCTCGCCGAACTGCTGCCGGCCGCCGCGCCGGTGACCACCTGGCGTCCGGAACGTCCCTCCCCCGGCGGTCCGGCCGGCCACCGCGGCTCCGCTCCGGTGCCCCCGTCCTCCGCTCGCGGGACCCGCCGGTCCGGGCGGGCGCTCCCCGGACGGGTTCTCCCCGGGCGGGCGGTCCCGCACCACCCGGCTCCGTCCGTCTCCGACATGCCCTTTTCCCGGGCAATGCCACAATGGACCGGTGCGGCGCAGCACGCTGGTGGTCTTGGCCAAGCCAGCCGGGAGTTTCCTGTGAACAAGCCGCCCGAGTGTTTCCCCGAAGGCCGCCGTCCGCGGCCGGGACGTCTCCTGCCGCGCTCCTTCGGGCCGTCCGCTCCCCCGCCCCGATGCCACCGGAGCCCGCGATGAGGTGGCCAGGCCGCCGTACCGGCGAGGACACGCGTGCGGCGCGGAACCCGTCGGCGCAGCAGCTGGTGCCCGCGCCGCCCCTGTGGCTGCGCTGGCTTCCGGCCCTGTACGTCGCGGTGGTCCTCATCGTGGAACCGGTCACCCCGGTGCAGTGGCCCGTGAGCTTTGTGCTCACCGCGCTCCCGATGGTCGCCGCCTTCGCCCACGGTCCGGTCGCCGTCGCCGCCATCACGGTGTTCGCCGTCATGTTCGAGGGCGTTCTGGCCGGCACCCCGTGCTGCGCGGGCCGGCCGGTGGACTACATGTGGGACCGCCACTACGTGGCCAACTACGTGTGCACCTTCCTGATCGGCGTCCTCGGCACCTTCCTGTCGATGCACCGCACCCGCCGGGAGCGCACCCTCGCCACGGTGCGCTCCGTGGCGGAGACCGCGCAACGGGTCCTGCTGCGGCCGGTGCCCCACCGTCTCGGCCAGGTCTCCGTGGAGACCCTGTATCTGTCCGCGGCCGCCGAGGCGCAGATCGGCGGCGACCTGTACGAGGCGGTGCCGACGGCGCACGGAGTGCGCCTGCTCATAGGCGACGTCCGCGGCAAGGGACTGGTCGCCGTCGAGACGGCCGCGACGATGCTCGGCGCCTTCCGCGAGGCCGCCCACGAGGAGCCCGATCTGGCCGGTCTGGCCCGGCGGATGGAGCGGAGCATGAGCCGCCATGCCCAGCAGGTCACCGGCGACGCGGCGGAACGCTTCGTGACGGCGCTGTTCGCGGAGATTCCCGACACGGAGCCCGTGGTCCGCATCGTCAACTGCGGTCATCCACCGCCGCTGCTCATCGGCCACGGCAAGGTCACCGAGCTGGAGGCGACCGATCCCTCGCCGCCCATCAATATCGGCGGACTGGTCTGCAGCGGCTACCACGTGGACGTCGAGCCCTTCCGGCCCGGTGACCAGCTGCTGCTGTACACCGACGGCATCACCGAGACCCGCGACCGGACCGGCGCCCTCTACCCGCTGGTCGAGCGTGTCCGCTCCTGGGGGGACCTTCCGCCCGGCGAGCTTCTGGAACGGCTGCACGCGGACCTGCTCGACTACAGCGGCGGCCGGCTGGAGGACGACATCGCCGCACTCGCCGCCTACCGCCTGCCCGAGGAGCCCCGTCCCTGACGGAGCGGTGTCACTCGGGCAGGCCGTCGGTCCCGGAGGCGCCACGGGGTGCGTCGGGTCCGGGAGGAAGCGCCAGATGGGCGAGATCCTCGGGCCGCGGAGTGGTCACCGGCCAGAGCGGGGCGGGCACTCCGTCGGCGACCGCCGCCGGGGCGTCGGTGAGGTTCAGACGGTCGCGCAGCCGGCCGTAGAAGTCCATCGGGCCCAGCCGGACGACCCGCAGCCGGCGCCGGGCCGCGTACACGCCGATCCAGTCGCCGGGGTCGAGGACCCCGCGCAGCTGGCCGTCGATGCTGACGGCGGCCTGGCCGGAGCGTTCGAGGACGCGCAGGGCGACGGGCTCGTCCGGTGCGGCCACGACCGACCGGTCGAACACCATGTGCGGGGCGACCGGGGTGAAGACGAGGGCGTCCACACGGGGCGAGACGACCGGGCCGCCGGCGGCGAAGCTGTAGGCCGTCGAGCCGGTCGGGGTGGCGACCAGCAGCGCGTCGGCCGAGTAGGACGCCAGGAGTTGGCCCGCGAGGTAGACCCCGACGAAGATCTGCCGGTCCCGTGCCAGCTTCTCCAGGACGATGTCGTTCAGCGCGGTGACATGCAGCGCGACGCCCCAGTCGCCGTCGGCCTCGCAGTCGGTGCGCACCCGTGGCGGCGGCAGCATCGGGCGGCGGCCGTAGCGCATCAGCTCCTCGATGCCGGCGGGCACCTCCAGGCGGCGCGAGGCGCGCAGGGTGAGCAGCATCCGGCTCTCCACGGTGAGGCGGCCCTCGGCGACGGCGTCCAGCGCGGAGCGCACGAGCGGGGCCGGAACCTCGGTGAGGAAGCCGACCCGGCCGAGGTCGACGCCCAGCACGAGGGCGTCGTTCACGGCGGCCAGCCGGGCGCCACGCAGAAAGGTCCCGTCCCCGCCCAGCGTGACGATGAGATCGGGATCGCCCGCGGCCTCGACCTCCTCCCGGGAGCTGCGCCGGCCCGTGCCGCCCCACACGTCGATGTCCGCACAGCCGACGCCGTGCTCCTCGCACCACTGACGCACCGTCCGCCCGGCGGCCACGGCCTCGTCGCGCCCGCTGTGGACGACCAGGCCGACACGGCGCACCGTCATCTCTGCCTCCGGGACGGCTCGCGGACGCGCGGACACCCTTTTCACCGGCTGGCGCGTTTCACCGGCCGGCGTGCGCCCACCCGGAACGCCACGCCTCCGGACGGCTCCGCACGCTCCGGGACGGGGACGGACCGTACCGGGTTCCCCTCCTTCGGACAGGGAAACACCGGTGTCCACGAGGCGTTTTTCCGGAAAAGAGGGGCAGACGGTGGTTCGGAGGTCGATCACCATGGTGCCCTTGCTGCTTGTTCTTCTGCTCGCCCTGATCCTCTTCGGTGCCGGGTTCGCCCTGAAGGCGCTGTGGTGGATCGCGATCATCGTGTTCGTGGTATGGCTGCTCGGCTTCGTCGTACGGGCCGGGGACGGCGGCCGAAGGAGCCGCTGGTACCGCTGGTGACGGCCGCGCCGGGGGCCGTTCGCCACGTCAGGAGCCGTTCGCCCGTCTCCCGCTCCCCCAGCCGTGTCTCCCCTCGGCCATGCCGGCGGGACGCCCGGTGGGGCGGTTCTCCGCGGGCCCGGCTCTTCGGCGGCGCGACCGGACGACACGCACCCGAAAGCGGCGGCCCACCGGCGTAGGCTACGGAACCGACCCGATGGGCACTCCCGGTGAGGACGAGTCACGACGATGCAGAAGATCTCTCTCGAGGCCCGTGTACGCGAGCATCTCGAACGGGCCGCGGAGTCCTCGGCCGGCCGCAGCGCGGAGACCGTCTACGGCGGCCATGAACACACCCTGCGCCAGACCCTCCTCACCTTGCGTGCCGGCACGTCCCTGGCCGAGCACGACAGCCCCGGCGAGGCGACCGTGCTGGTGCTGCGCGGACGGGTGCGGCTGCGCAGCGGCGACTCCTCCTGGGAGGGCATGACGGGCGACCTGCTCATCGTGCCCCAGGCCCGGCACAGCCTGGAGGCCCTCGAGGACGCCGCGGTCCTGCTCACGGTCTCCAAGAAGCCCTGACGCGGGTTCCCGGGCCGTCATCGGGGCGCCGCCGTCCCCCCGGTCGGCGTAATGTGGGCTCTGCCGGGCCCGGGCAGTGACCGGGGTCGGATCTGCCGGGAGGTGCTCCATGCCGGATGATCCACAACGGCCGAAGACGCGGGAGACCGCCGGGCACGCGCACGCCCCCTTCGGGGAGAACGACCGCCCTTCGGGCATCGACGCCTTCGAGGAGCTCAGCCTCCGGATACGGCAGCTGTCCCTCGAGCGGCGCCGGCTGGGCCGCTTGCTCCAGGCGGTGGTGACCATCAGCGCCGACATGGACCCCCGCGCCGTCCTGCGACACCTGGTGGAAGCGGGCGCCGATCTCACCGGCGCGCGCTACGGCGCCCTGGGCGTGCTCGGGGAGGACGGCACGTTCGTCGACCTGATCACCACCGGGGTCGACGCCGGGCCGCTGCTGGCCGAACGCGGTATTCCGCAGACCCACGGGCTGCTGGGCCGGCTGATCTCGCGGCCCGAGCCCCTGCGGGTCGACGACATCCGCACGGACTCCCGCGCGGTGGGCTTCCCGCCCGGTCACCCGGTCATGACCAGCCTGCTGGGAGTCCCCCTGACGGTGCGCGGTGTCGTGTACGGCAACCTCTATCTGGCCGACAAGGAGGACGGAACGCCCTTCACCGACGCCGACGAGACCCTGCTGACCGCCCTGGCCAGCGCCGCGAGCATCAGCATCGAGAACGCCCGTCTGTACGAGCGTCTGAAGCGGGCCGCCGAGCAGTTCCAGCGCCGTCTGCTGCCGGTGCTGCCCGATCTGTCGCCCCTGCGGGTGGAGGCCCGCTACCAGCCCGCCTCCGACCTCCCCCGGCTCGGCGGGGACTGGTACGACGCCTTCGGCCTCCCCGACACAACGGTCCTGGTCGTCGTCGGCGACGTGACCGGCCACGATGTGGAGGCGGCACCGCAGATGGGGCAGATCCGCAACATGCTGCGGGTGCTGGCCTTCGACCGGTGCGGGCCGCCCAGCCTGATCGTGAGCCGGCTCGACCGGGCGCTGACCGCGTTCGGCGACTCGTCTGCGGCCACGTTGCTCCTGGCCCGGATCGAACAGCGGCCGGACGCCGGGCACGTCCTGTGCTGGACCAATGCCGGGCATCCGCCACCGCTGCTGGTCACCGCCGACGGCACCGTCCGCTGCCTGGCTCCCGAGGCGCACGGCATCCCGGTCGGTGTGGACCCGAGCATGCCCCGTCCCGACCACACCCACCCCCTCCCCCCGGAGAGCACCCTGCTGCTGTACACCGACGGTCTGATCGAGCGCCGTGACCGGGGCATCGACGCGGGTCTGCGGGACCTGGCCGATCATGCCTCCGCCCTGGCCACCGCCCCCTTGGGCCCGCTGTGCGATGCGCTGATCGGCCGCCCGGACGCGTACAACGACGACGTCGCCCTGCTGGCCCTGCGCGTGCCCCGTCCGCCGGCCTGAGACACCGGCCTGGAACCCTGAGAGACACCGGCCCGGCACAAGGGGCGCGCCGCGGGTCCGGATGCCGTCCCGACGGGCCGCACAAGCCGCGGGCGGGGCCGGGCCGGATCCGCTCACGGTCCGGTGCGCGGTTCCTCCCGCGGACCCGTGTCCCGGTCCGACAGGGGCCAGACGTACGGCAGTCCGGGCGGCACCCCGGGGAACAGCGGGGCGTACCGGTCCGGGTCCTTGCGCACCAGTGCCGAGCGATGGCTGCGGTGCAGGGCCTCGTCGCCGAGCCAGGGCGGCAGCTCGCCGGCCGCCGCCAGCTCGGCCTGGCCGCGTATCGCCGTGCCGGGACGGGCCGCGGCGAAATCGGCGACGAGCGTGGCCGCGCAGCTGTCCCGGTGGCCGTACTCCCGCCAGACCCGGCAGACGTCCAGTCCGTAGCGCGCCAGCGCCTCCTCGTAGCCGGTCCACATGCGCACGGCCGGATGCCGCCGCCAGGCGTAGCCGGGAACCGTCAGACCACGCAGCACCTGCACCGCCTCGACCCGCTGTTTGCCCAGCCGGCGACGGTCCAGCACCCGCGCGGACTCGAGGAAGTCGGGATACGGCAGGAACGTCTGCACGGCGCCTCCGGGATGCGTCCGGTCGTTCTCCGGGTTCCCCTGGACGGCTCAACGGCACTGGGCCGGAGGGGGCCGGGGGCGCGTGAGCGGTGTGCCCGTGGTGGAAGGAATGGCGCACCTGCGAATCGGGAGGAGGCGCCGAATGCCGGATGCTGTGGTCGAGGGTGCCGTGGACGACGCCGCCGTGCACGACGGCCCCGGCGGATCGTCCTTCGAGCAGTTGAGCGCGGTGGCCGACGCCGTCCTCTACGAGGGCTATCTGCTCTACCCCTACCGCCGTTCGTCCGCCAAGAACCGGGTCCGCTGGCAGTTCGGTGTGCTGCTGCCGCGGAACTGGGTGGAGCGCGACGGCCCCGTCCCGGTCGGTGTCGCCGGCTCCGCCGACTCCTGGTACCAGCAGACCGAGTGCCTGGTGCGGGTCCGCGACGCCGGTGCCGTCGTACGGGCGAGGGTGCGCTATCTGCAGATGCAGCACAAGCAGGTGGAAAAGGCCGGCCGGGACGGCCGGTATCACGCCGTCGAGTCGCTGCGGACCGGTGACGGCACGGCGCATCTGACGTTCGACGAGGCGGTGCCGCGCGAGACGGACCTCGTCGTTCCGCTCGACGATCTGCTGCGGCGGGAGCACGGCGCCCCGGTGGGGGCGGCGGCCGGCGAGGAGAGCGAGCCGCTGCCCGGGGGCGCCGGGCGGGTCGTCCGGCGGCGCGAGGAGGTCCGGGCGCGCACCACGCTCACGGCCGAACGTCTCGGCGAGGGCCTGGTCCGGCTCCGGGTGCGCACCGAGAACACGGGGCAGGCGGCGGATCCGTGCGCCGCGCGCGACGAGGCGCTGCGCCAGGCGCTCATCGCCACTCACACGCTCATCGGCGGCACGGGCGTGGAGTTCGTCTCGCTGATCGATCCGCCCGCCGGTCTGCTGGAGCACGTCCAGGGCTGCCGCAACGCGTTCGTCTTCCCCGTGCTCGGCGGTGAACCGCCGTCCGGGCAGGAGGGCGGCGGCACCGCGCCCTTGCTGCTCTCCGCACCGATCATCCTTCCCGACCATCCGCGGATCGCGCCCGAGAGCCCCGGCGACCTGTACGACGCCGGGGAGATCGACGAGCTTCTGACGCTGCGCACACTGCTTCTGACGGACGAGGAGAAGCAGGAGGCGCGCGCCACCGACCCGCGTGCCGCCGAGATCCTCGACCGGGTGGAGAACATGCCTCCGGAGGTCTTCTCCCGGCTGCACGGCGCCATCCGGTCACTGGCTCCCGCCGCTCCGGCTCCTTCGGCCTCTCCGGCTGCTCCGTCGTCCGGTCCCGGCGCCTCCGCCGCGGGCGACGGCCCTGCGGCCGAGCGGCCCGTGTGGTGGCGGGAGGGCGGTGACGACGGCCTCTCCCCCACCACCGACCCGGTGCTCGTGGACGGCGTGCCGGTGCGCGGCGGCAGCCGTGTCCGGCTGCGTCCGCGGGGCCGGGGCACCGACGCCCAGGACATGTTCCTGGCCGGGCGCACCGCGCGGGTCGCCGCGCTCTTCCACGACGTGGACGGCAGCGTGCACCTCGCCGTCACCCTCGACGACGACCCCGCGGCCGAACTGCACGGCTGGTACGGCCGCTTCCACCACTTCCGGCCCGACGAACTCGAACCGCTCGAGCCCCCGGCCGCGGCAGATCACCCACAGACCGACAACAGCGAGGGACAGCAGACGACATGACGACGACGGAGGCTCGTGCGGCGGGGCGCAGGCCCGCGCAGCTGGTGGACATGTCCTGGGACCCGATCACCCGGATCATCGGGAACCTG
>NZ_BAAAHG010000071.1:0-24151 GCF_039525155.1 Streptomyces thermoalcalitolerans
AGCCCGGCCGCACCGGCGCCGGCGAGGTCCTCGGGGAGCAGCGCACGCGCGCGTGCCTCGGCGGCGGTGGCCGCGCGGTGCTCGGCGTCGGCGGCCTCGCGCAGTTCCAGGGCCGGCGCCACCGTCTCGGCCTTGCGTCCCCGTTCCATCCGCTCCTGTGCCTGCCGGTGGGCGCCGGCCCGCTCCGCCAGGCGCGCGGCGCGCTCCTGCGCCTCGGCGAACCGCCGCTGCAGCCGGGCCGTTTCGCGTGCCTCCTCCAGGGCCCGCTCGGCGTCGGCACGGGCGGACTCGGCGACCGTGAGCCGGCAGTGGGCGACGGTCAGCTGCTCGCGGGCGGTGCTGCGGGCGACGGCGGCCGCGGCCAGGACGGCCTGCGCCAGTCCGGGATCGCCCGGTGCGAGTTCCGGCAGTTCCATGGCCCCGCCCGCCGCCTGCTGCATGCGGTGGGCGTCGGCCAGCAGCGCGGCGTCGCCCTCGCGCACCCGTGCCTCGGTGGCCCGTCTGCGCTCGGCGAGGTGCTTTTCGACCTCGGCGAAACGCCGGGTGTCGAACAGCCGGCCGAGCAGTCTGCCGCGGGACTCGGCGTCGGCGCGCAGAAAGCGCGCGAAGTCGCCCTGCGGCAGCAGCACGACCTGGCAGAACTGCTCGCGGCTCATGCCGAGCAGCTGTGTGATCTCCTCGCCGATCTCCTGGTGGGAACGGCTGAGGTCCTTCCAGACGCCGGTTGCCGCGTCGTACTCGCGAAGCCGGCTCCGGGCCTTGTCGAGCGTCGTGCCCGTGCCGCGTTTCTTCGGGCGTTCCCAGGGCGGCTGCCGGGTGATCTCCAGCCTGCGGCCGGCGACGGTGAAGTCGAGGGTGACCTCGGTGCGGGTGTCCGCCGCCGCGTGGTCGCTGCGCAGGGTGATCCCCTGTCCGCTCTGGCGGGCGCCGGGCACCGAGCCGTACAGGGCGTAGCACACGGCGTCCAGCACGGAGGTCTTGCCGGCGCCGGTCGGGCCGTGCAGCAGGAACAGTCCGGCGGACGACAGCGCGTCGAAGTCGACCGTCTGGGAGCCGCCGAAGGGTCCGAATGCGGTGATGTCGAGCCGGTGCAGCCTCACCGTGCCACCTCCCGCACCGCCTCGTCGGCGCGCACCGCGTCGAACGCCTCGCGCAGCACGGCCCGTTCGTGCTCGTCGGGTTCCACCCCGCGCACATGGGTCACGAAGTCCTCCGCGATCTGCCGGTCGTCGCGGCCGGCGAGACGGCGGGCGTAGGAGACGTCCGGGTCGTCGGGGGCGCGTTCGGGGTCGAAGACGAGGCTGAGGACATGCGGGAAGCGCTCGGTGAGGCGGGCCATGGGGTCGGCCGGGCGGACCGGATCGGTGAGGGTGGCCTCGACCCACGCGTCGCGGTGGCGGGCGAGGTCCGGGTCGGCGAGCAGTTCCTCCAGCGTGCCCCTCAGACGGGCCAGGGGACGCGGGACCGGGCAGTCGATCCGCTCGGCGCCGGCGAAACCGCCGGCGTCGAGGTCGACGAGCCACATGCTCTTGCGGTGGTCGGCCTCCGAGAAGGAGTACGGCAGCGGGGAACCGGAGTAGCGCACGCGCTCGGTGATGGTCTGACAGCCGTGCAGATGTCCCAGGGCGACGTAGTCGACGCCGTCGAAGACCTCCGCGGGGACGGCCGCCACCCCGCCGACGGTGATGTCCCGTTCGCTGTCGCTGGCCTTGCCGCCGGTGACGAAGGCATGGGCGAGGACGACCGAGCGGGTGCCGCGCGCGCGGGTGGCGAGATCGGCGCGGACCCGGTCCATGGCGGCGGCGAGCACCGCCTCGTGGCCGGCCCTGTCGACCCCGAACTCGTCCTTGACCAGGGCCGGTTCGAGGTAGGGCAGGCCGTAGAAGGCCACGTCGCCATGGGCGTCGGCCAGGATCACCGGGGTCCCGCACGCCGACGGCTCGGTGCGCAGATGGATGCCCGCGCGGCCGATCAGCCCCGCGCCGACGCCCAGGCGGCGTGCCGAGTCGTGGTTCCCGGAGATCATCACCGTGGGCACCCCGAGGTCGGCGAGCCGGTGCAGGGCGTCGTCGAACAGCTCGACCGCGGCCAGCGGGGGCACCGCGCGGTCGTACACGTCTCCCGACACGACCACCGCGTCGACCTCGCGCTCGCGCACGGTCGCGACGAGATGGCCGATGAACTCGGCCTGGGCCTCGAGCAGGTTCACCCGGTGGAACGCCCGGCCCAGGTGCCAGTCGGACGTGTGCAGCAGCCTCATGATCCCCGAAGACTAACGGCCGGGTCCGGCATCGCGGGCGGTCCCTCCCGTATCGGCCGTCCCGCACGGCACCGGGCAGGGCGCGGGCAGAGGGGAGAAAGAGGGGAGAAGGGGAGTCGCCCCCTGATCCGGCCGCTGTGTCACGCCTCTCCGTAGGCCTCCCCGCCCAGTTCGAACCCGGCCGTCCCGGCCGTGGCGTCCGCCAGCCAGTTCCGGAAGGCGTCCACGTCGGCGTCCGGCAGGCCGATCTCGATGGTGACCGCCTCGCCGTAATGCACGTCGCGCACCTCGCGGCCGGTGGCCCTGAGGTCGTTCTGCACCTTGCCGGCCCGCTGGTGGTCCACGGTCACCGTGGCGATGCGGTACCTGCGGAGGGTGCGGGTGCCGAGCACGTCCAGGGTCTCGCCGACGACGCCGCCGTAGGCCCGGATGAGTCCGCCCGCACCGAGCTTGACGCCGCCGTAGTAGCGGGTGACGACGGCGACGACGTAGCGCATCTCGCGGCGCAGCAGCATCTGGAGCATGGGGACGCCGGCGGTGCCGCCGGGCTCGCCGTCGTCGCTCGCCTTCTGGATGCTCGCGTCGGCGCCGATGACGTAGGCCCAGCAGTTGTGCGTGGCGTCCGCGTGCTCCTTGCGGACGGCGGCGATGAACTCCTGGGCCTCCTGCTCGGTGGCCGCCGGGGCGAGCGCGCACAGGAAACGGGAGCGGTTGATCTCGATCTCGTGCACGCCCGCGCGTGCGACTGTGCGGTACTCGTCCTGCATCCGACCAGCCTATGCGGACCGGCCGGAGTGCTTGCGCCCGAGGTACGGCTCCGGCGCCGGCGCGGCCCGTCCCGCTCAGTGCTTCGCGCCGCGCGGCACCATGAAGCCGGTCAGGAGGGCGGCGCCGGGCGTGAGCGACCGCCAGCCGGGACCGTGCCAGGACAGCACGGCGATCGCGGAGGTCGGGAACTTCGCACGGAGCCGGTCGAGCGTGTCGCCCAGGCCGTCCCCGGCCAGTTCCAGGACCAGGTGTTCCAGGCCCGGGTTGTGCCCGACGAGCAGCAGCGTCTCCACCTCGGGCGGCGCCTCGCGCACGGCCGCCAGCAGACCGGGGACGCCGGCGGCGTACAGCCCGGGGTCGTAGCGCACGGGCGGCGGGGTGCCCCACTGGGCCGAGGCCAGCTCCCAGGTCTGCCGGGCGCGCAGGGCGGTGGAGCACAGGGCGAGGTCCGGCAGGCAGTCGGCCTCGGCGAGCGCACGCCCCGCCGCGGGTGCGTCCCTGCGGCCGCGGGGCGCGAGCGGACGGTCGTGGTCGGCGACGCCCTCGGGCCGGGCGGACTTGGCGTGGCGCAGGACCACCAGACGGCGCAGCGGGCCGGCTCCCGCGCGGGCGGTCATGCCGTACTGCCCAGGTCGCGGGTGAGGTCCAGGCCGAGCAGCCGGTCCGCGTACGCGTACGTCTCGAAGCGCGCCCCGTCCGCCAGGTCCGGATGCGAGGCCACCCACTCCAGTACGCGCACGACCGCCGGGACGTCCAGGTCGTCCTCCCAGGCGTCGCGCAGCCGGGCGCGCACCTCGTCGGGGACCGGACGCGAGGGCCTGCGCGCCCAGTCGGCGACCGCGCGGCGCCAGCGCGCAAGCGTCCGGCGGGCCTCGTCCAGCGCGGCGGCGTCGAGCCGTACCGGCTCGGTGCGCCCATGGGCGAGCAGGGCCAGACGCCAGGCGGCGGGATCGGTGTCGGCCGCGGGCTCGACGGGCACCGCCGCGTCGACGGGCGCGACGGCGACCCGGACGCCGTCGGCCGCCGTGGTGTCGTCCTGGGCGGTCACATGGACCACCTGGGCCCCGTGGAGGGCGACGCCGAGGGCGTGGCCGTCCTCGAACGGCCGGATCCCGAGGGCCGTGGCACTCGCCCGCAGGTCCGCCTGGTCCCGGTCGCCGGTCAGCACGGCCCACACGGGAATGCCGCTCAGGTCGAGGGCGCGGACGAGGAGGTCGGTGACCAGCAGGACGCGCAGCCCCGTGGCGTCGAGGCCCGGCGCGTGCGCCTCGACACGGGTCGGGCCGCGGCGGACGGGAACGGCGTCCGTGAGCACGCCGGTCCGGGCGTCGGTGATGCGCAGCACGGCTCGAGCCTAATCGGCCAAAGGGCCGTACGCGGGCATGCGGAGCACGCTCCGTGGCGCGTTCCGCGCCGGGTGCGGGGCCCGCCCCGGCTCACCCGCCGCCCCTTCTTCACTCGTCTTCACCCGTCTTCACTCGTCCCCGCGGACCCTCACGGGGCCCGCCCGGGAATCACCGGGCGGCCGCCGGTGTTGTCCCGGTGGCACCCTTGCCCCAAGACCCGCCCGGAACAAGGAGATCCCAGGTGTACGGCGACCCGGCGACCATCCGGAAGATCCTGACCGAACTCGGCGACACCTGGGCCGTGGTGGGCCTGTCGTCGAACCGCGACCGGCCCGCGTACGGCGTCGCCCAGGTGCTGCAGCGCTTCGGCAAGCGTGTCGTCCCGGTCCATCCCAAGGCGGAGACGGTCCACGGCGAGCGGGGCTACCCCACCCTCGCGGACATCCCGTTCGACGTGGACGTGGTCGATGTGTTCGTCAACAGCCGTCTGGCCGGAGCGGTCGCGGACGAGGCGGTCGCCAAGGGCGCGAAGGCCGTCTGGTTCCAGCTCGGTGTCGTCGACGAGGCCGCCTACGCGCGTACCCGGGCCGCCGGCCTCGACATGGTCATGGACCGCTGTCCGGCCATCGAGATCCCCCGTCTGGGCTGATCCGCCCGGGCGGAAGTCCGCTGACGGCCCCTCAGACTCCCAGCCCCTCCAGCACCACGGCTCCCGGCAGTTCGGCGAACGCCTTGCCCGGCACGAGCAGTTTGCCGCGGCGACGGCCGCTGCCGACCAGGACGTACGGCAGGTCGACGACGGCGGAGTCGACCAGGACGGGCCAGCCGTCGGGCAGGCCCAGCGGGGTGATGCCGCCGTACTCCATGCCGGTCTCTCCCGTGGCCACGTCCATCGGTGCGAAGGACGCCTTGCGGACGCCGAGATGGCGGCGTACGACCCCGTTGACGTCGACACGTGCGGCGGACAGCACCAGGCACGCGGCCAGCCGGGTCTCGCCGCCGCGCTTTCCCGCCACGATCACGCAGTTCGCGGACGTCTTGAGCAGGTCCTGGCCGTAGTGCTCGACGAAGACGGCGGTGTCGGCCCACTGCGGATCGGTCTCGACGTAGAGGATCTGCTCGGCCGGGACGCTGCCGCGCCAGTGGCGTACGGCGTCGGCGACCGGGCGGGTCAGCCGGTCGAGGCAGTCGGGGGCAGGGATGGCCTCGTCGAAATCTCCGATGGGTGCGCGCATGGCCGCACGCTAGCAGCAGCGCGGCCGGGCACGGCCGGGTGTCCCGCCCGCCCGGGAGGCACCGGTGGGCTCACTGCACGGGCGGTACCGAGACCGCCATGACCATGTCCATCGGGACGGTGCCGTCGTTGGCGTACGTGTGCGGTGCGCCGGCCTCGAAGGAGGCGCTGGCCCCCGCCGGCACGCGGTACTCCGTCCCGTCGACCGTGAGCGTCAGCTCTCCCGCGGTGACATGCACCAGTTCGACGGTGCCGGCGGGATGCGGGTCGGACGGGCTGCTCTCGCCGGGCATCAGACGCCACTCCCACATCTCCAGCGGACCGGGGGCCTCGACGCCGGCGAGCAGCCGGTTGTAGCTGCCGCCGTCGGTGTGCCACAGACGGACGGCCTGGTCGGCGGGGATGATCCGGACCTTGGGGCCCTGCTCGTAGTCGAGCAGGGTGGTGATGCTGACACCGAGCGCGTCACCGATCTTGACGACGGTGCCGAGGCTGGGGTTGGTCCGGGCCTGCTCGATCTGGATGAGCATGCCGCGGCTGACACCCGCGCGCGCGGCGAGCGTGTCCAGGGTGAAGCCGCGTTCGGTGCGCCAGCGTTTGACGTTGCGCGCCAGGGACTGGGTCAGCAGTTCGAGGTCCGCCACATTCCGTCCAATATTCTGGATGCTAGAGTTCAATCCAATGCACTACGGTGGGCTGTACCCGACCGTCCATTGAACTGGTCCATCGAACTGTACTGCGAGGTACGCCGTGACAGCATTCTTCGCCCTGGTCACCAGCCTGTTGTGGGGCCTGGCCGACTTCGGCGGCGGGCTGCTCACGCGCCGCAGCCCGGCCCTGACCGTCGTCGTGTTCTCCCAGGGCATCGCGGCGGCCGTGCTGGGCGTGATCGTCCTCGCCACCGGCGGCTGGAGCGAGGCCGGACCGCGGCTGTGGTTCGCGTTCGCCGCGGGTCTGGTCGGGCCGGCCGCCATGCTCTGCTTCTACAAGGCCCTCGCCCTGGGCCCGATGGGAGTGGTCTCGCCGCTCGCCTCACTGGCCGTGGCCGTACCTCTCGCCGTCGGCCTGGCACTGGGCGAACGGCCGGGGCTGCTGCAGACCGCGGGCATCGCGGTCGCCGTCACCGGCGTGGTGCTCGCGGGCGGACCGCGGCTGGGAGGCGCCGCCGTGCAGCGGCGGACGATCGGGCTGACACTGGCCGCGGCGCTCGGCTTCGGCACGGTGCTCGCGCTGATCGCGGAGGCCTCCACCACGGTCACCGGCCTGTTTCTCGCGCTCTTCGTGCAGCGCGTGACCAATGTGGTGGCGGGCGGGGCCGCGCTCTACGTCCTCTCGCGGCGGGGCGGGGCCGTCCTGCCGGAAGGAGGCTTCCCCTGGGGCACGCTGCCCGCGCTGGCCTTCGTCGGCCTCGCGGACGTGGCCGCCAACGGCACCTACTCGGTCGCCGTCCAGCACGGCCCCGTCACGGTGGCCGCCGTCCTCGCCTCCCTCTACCCGGTGGTGACCGCGCTGGCCGCCCGCGGCTTCCTCAGCGAACGGCTGCGGACGGTGCAGGCGGCGGGAGCGGGCCTGGCGCTGGTGGGGACGCTGCTGCTGGCGACGGGCTGAGCCCCGGCCGGGCGGCCGGGGAGGGTCAACCCTCGGTCTCCAGCCCGGCGAGCCGGGAGTCCCTCTCCCCCGCCGGGCGGGCCGCGCTCTTCTCCGCGCCCTTCCCCGCACCCTTCTCTGCGCCCTTCTCCAGGTCCGCCAGCGCCAGCAGCTGCTCCGGGGTGACGCCCTCCGGTATCGGCACCGGAGCCGGCGTCCTCAGCGGCGGCTGCCAGCCCTCGGCGGCGGTCCAGCGGCGTACGACCCGGGCGGGCGCCCCGGCGACCACCGTGTGGTCGGGCACCTCGCCGCGGACCACCGCGCCGGCCGCCACCACGACGTTCCGCCCGATCCGCGCCCCCGGCAGTATCACCGCGCCGGTGCCGATCCAGCAGCCCGGACCGATCTCCACCGGTTCCATCCGGGGCCACTGCTTGCCGATGGGCTGGTGCGGGTCGTCGTAGGAGTGGTTGGTGGAGGTGACGTAGACATACGGCCCGAAGTAGCAGTCGTTGCCGATGGTGACCGCGGTGTCGGCGATGACATGGCTGCCGCGGCCGAGGACCACCCCGTCGCCGATGCGCAGGATCGGCTCGGGACCGAGGTCGAGGCCGGGCATCAGACCGGCGGTCAGCGTGACCTGCTCGCCGATGATGCAGTGCGCGCCCAGGTGGATCCACGGCTCACCGAAGACCGTGCCCAGCGGGAAGGCCAGCCTGGTACCTGTTCCCATCGCGCCGAAGCGGAGGCGTCCGGGACGCTCGGCCGTGACGGAGCCCGTGCGTTGCAGCCAGGCCCAGCCCGCGTGAACGGCGCGCTGGGCGAGACGGCGCCGCCATGATGAGAACGTGTTCCTGCGCATGAGCACCCGCTCACCGTACTCAGGCGCGGCCGTGCCCAGGGGCCGTGACGGCTGTGATCTTCGCCCCACCCGGTGGCGTACGGTGCCGTCGGACCCATGCCGTGAAGGACAGGACGAGGATTAACAGGACGAGGATTAAGAGGATCAAGGCGAGGATGACGCACAAGGCGCTGATCGCGGGCATCGGCGGCCGGGAGCCGCACGTGGACGAGGAGGCGTTCGTGGCCCCCACGGCCACGGTGATCGGTGAGGTGTCCCTGAGTGCGGGCGCGAGCGTCTGGTACGGCGCGGTGCTGCGCGGCGACGTCGAGCGGATCACCGTCGGCGCGAGCAGCAACGTCCAGGACAACTGCACCCTGCACGCCGACCCGGGCTTCCCGGTCAGCGTCGGCGAGCGGGTCTCCATCGGGCACAACGCGGTGGTGCACGGCGCGACCGTCGAGGACGACTGCCTGATCGGCATGGGGGCGACGGTGCTGAACGGCGCGGTGATCGGCGCGGGTTCCCTGGTGGCCGCGCAGGCACTGGTGCCGCAGGGCATGCGGGTGCCGCCGGGGTCCCTGGTCGCGGGGGTGCCCGCCCGGGTCCGGCGGGAGCTGACGGAGGAGGAGCGCCAGGGAATCACACTGAACGGCACGATGTACGCGCAGCTCGCGAGAGCGCACCGCGAGGTGCACGGCTGAGGCCGAGCGCGACCGCACGACGTGCGGGACGTCTGAAGAACGCCTGAACGTCCGAAGGATGCCTGAAAGGTCTGCGCGCCCCGGCCCGGAACGGGCACGGGGCGCGCCGCTCACTCCCCGGCGGGAACGGGCTCCAGCGGCTCGGTCTCGGTCTCGCGCTCGCGCTGCGCGGCCTGTGCCTTCTTCGCCTTGCGCTTGAGCATCAGCATCGAGCCGAGCCCGACGAGCACGGCCACCGCCAGGCCCGCCCACGAGAACCTCTTCAGCCAGGACTCGGCCACCACACCGACGTAGTAGACGACCGCCGTGGTGCCTCCCGCCCAGCAGATGCCGCCGAGGACATTGGCGATGAGGAACTTCCAGTACGGCATGCGCAGCACACCGGCGAGGGGGCCGGCGAAGATGCGCAGCAGGGCGACGAAGCGGCCGAAGAACACCGTCCACATGCCCCACTTCTCGAAGGACCGCTCCGCGGCGGCGACGTGTCCCTCGCTGAAGTGCCTGGGGAACTTCCTCCCCAGCCAGGCGAGCAGGGGCCTGCCGCCCTTGCGGCCGATGGCGTAGCCGATGGAGTCGCCGACGACCGCGCCGATGGTGGCGCATGTGCCGAGGATCACGGGGTTGATGCCCTCGTGCTGGGAGGACAGCAGGGCGGCGGAGACCAGGACGATCTCACCGGGCAGCGGAATGCCCAGGCTCTCCAGGCCGATGACCAGACCCACCACGGCGTAGACAGCGGCCGCGGGTACCGTTTCGAGCCATTCCTGGACGTGCACCGCCGGTTCCTCCCCGTTTCGGGTCCATGTGTTCCCTGGGCGCGCGTGAAAGGCGCCCCCGGGAAGACTACCGGGCCGGTCTGTCCGGACAATGCCCCGCGCATCGCGCCTTCACCCCCAGGGGGAGGGTGTCGGCAGCGCGTCTCACCAGGGAATTCCGCATCCGTGGCCTGGTTGTGGCACCGGCCGTCCGCCGGCAGCAGCCGCGGTGGCCGCGTGTCTCGTGCTCCGGCCGCGAAAAGGTGACGTCCCGGCACGGCGCGTCCGTCCCCGGGGACGCCTCGCCTGTGCCCGGCGCATGATTCTCACCACGGTCCGGGGCACCGGCGAACCGCTTGTCCGGGCGCGGCACAAGCGCGCCGTGCCTCACCGGACCGCGGGCCCTTCCGCCCGTGTGCGCGGGGCGGCCGTGGCGGATCACCTTCCCGGACCGGGGCGCAGAGGCGGCGAGGACGGCCGGCGGAGGCTCCTCGGTGCCGCCCGGGCGGGCGGAGCCCGTGCTGTACGTCGCTTCGCCGGTGTGAGGACCGAAGGCGGCACGGTCGTCCGCCCAGCTCTTGACGGCGAGCACGGCGGCGAGCAGGGCCAGGGCGGTGAGGCCGACGCTCACGATCAGAACCGTGCGGTACCGGCGCAGCGGGTCGGGCCGTGTCTCGCACGGCGTTCTGCGCGGCGTCCTGCGTGGCGTTCTGCGCGGGGCGCGGGCCGGGCGGGAGTCGAGGTAGCGGCGGGCGCCCCAGCCGAGCACCGTCTCGGTGAGCAGGATCTCGAGTCCGCCGTCGGCGCCGTCGAAGTGACCGAGCTGTTCGGCGGCGTACCGGCAGTGGGAGCAGCCCCGCAGATGGCGCCGCGCATCGGGCAGCAGCGTGCCGCCCCGGCGCAGGGAGGTGTCGAGGAAGCGGTTGTAGAAACGGCATTCCCTGGTCGGCGCGAGTTCCCGGTGGGCCCGTATGCAGCCCGCCCGGAATTGCTCCCGGGCCTGCCGCAGCGCGCCCGTCGCGGTGTCGGTGTCCATGGCCAGCAGGCCGGCCGGCACGGTGATGGGTTCGGCCTCGACCTCGGTGTGCCAGAGCAGGCATTGGAAGGTCCCGGGAAGGGACCGGAAAGCCCGGTCGGCGAGTTTCCTTCTCGACGGCGTCCGCGAGGGCGTCGTGGACATCGCCGCGCGCAGCCCGCGACCGCCGGCGGGTCTGCCGAGTTCCGGCAGTACGGCGCGTGCCGTCTCGTCGCCGGCCCATTCCCGGACGACCTCGCGGGCGGCGACGAGGAGTTGCGGACGCAGAGCGCCGCCTTCCGGCCGGCGCAGCACCTGCCGGAAGGCGGTGGTGGCCACCATGGCGGCCGAACTTCCTTGAGCGGCAAGGCAGATGGCTGCGTAGTCGTAGGTCGCCCGCCAGTGCCGGGCGAGCAGCAGCTCGACGGCGCGGTGATCACCGTCGGGGTTCCGCAGCCGGGCGGCGAGACTGCGGTCGGACTCCTCCGGCGTCGTGCCGGAGCGTGGGGGGTGGGGGGTGTGCACTGCGATCATTCCTTCCAGCCGTATGACGGCGCATGGAATGGGCGCCACCCTCGCACACATGGTTCACGGCGAACAAGCAGCCCGAAAGGCCACCGTCTCAAAAGACGAGAAATACAAGGAGGTTACCGGCGGTACGCACACCCGTATTCGAAAAATGTCCATCGCGCGAACATCAACTTCCCTCTGTGCGCAGAGATTTGATGAACGAAAACTTCAACTCCATGACAATTCTGCGCCCTTTTTACGGCTTGCTCCCGTGTTTCTCCGGGGCCGTTCCCGCCTCCGGTGCGGTGCGACCCGCACGACACGTCGGCCGGCCGGCGCGCCGGCGACCCGTCGTCCGCGCTCTCCGGGAGCCGGCCACGGTCCCGGCCGGCGCCCGGCCGGCCGTGCGGCCCAACGCACGGCGCGGCTCGGGGAGTTCGCCGCGACCCGGAGGGCGCCCGCCCCGGGGTCCCGCGCAGATCCGGCAGCGGCCGGGCGTCACATACCGCGTTCCGCCGCCCCGCCCCGCGCACGCCGACGGACCGGCCGGGGCATCGACGCGCCCGAGGCCGTTCAGCCGTTGGGCCGCAGGGTCCAGACCACCGTCATCTCTCCGGTGACGGCCCCGTCCGCGCGCTGGATCCTGACGGACACCGGGAACTCCGGCCGCTGCCCCGCGTCGAGTTCCGCGACGACGTCGGCGGCCGGGCGGTCCAGGGTCGCGGTGGCGGTGACGGTGCCCATGGCCAGCTTCTTGTAGGCGATGTCGGCCCGTACCGCGAGCGGCACCGCGCGTGAGAGCTGGTCCCCGAACGCGGCCAGCACGATCGCCCCGCTGGCGGACTCCCCGAGCGTGAACATCGCGCCGGCGTGCGGCCCGCCCACGTGGTTGTGATAGGCGTCCTGGTCCGGCAGGACCACCACCGCCTTCTCCGGGGTGGTCTCGAGGAACTCGAGGTTCAGGGTCCGGGCCATCGGCACGGTGGCGGCGAGCATCTCGCCGACCGACATCTGATCTGCACTCATGCAGGGATGTTACTCACCAGTAGAGGATTCCGGCCAGAGGCGGGCGACACCCTGCCCACACTGGTACGTCCCTGACAAAAGGCAGTGACCAAATCGTGTCTCCGCCTGCCCTAGGGTTGTTGTCCATGTGGCCAGGACAGCAGCCGCCCGGGGGCGAGCAGAACCCGCAGAACAATCCGTACCAGCAGCCGGGGTACCAGCAGCCGAATCCCTATCAGCAGCCCGGCTACCAGCAGCCCAACCCGTACGCCCAGCAGCCCCAGTGGGGCGCGCCGACCGTGCCCGTGAACACGGCACAGCCGCCGCAGGGCAACGGCGGGGGCGACAACCGGACGAAGCTCGTCGCGATCATCTCCGCCACGGCCGTGGTGGTGACCGCCGCGGTGACCGGCTTCCTGGTCCTCGGCGGGGACAAGGACGACAAGGCCGGCGGCACGGCCGGCCCCACGGCGAGCCAGTCGGCCTCGGCCGACGCCTCCGCCGAGCCGAGCGACTCCCCTTCCGTGTCGGACGACAACCCCCGCGGCACGGAGACGGTGGAGCCGACGATCCCCGGCTGGAAGGTCGTCATCAACGCCAAGCGGGGCGTCGCCTTCGACGTGCCGCCCGACTGGGAGGTCCAGTCCCCGGGGCTGAGCATCGGCTTCGAGGACAAGGACGGCAAGCCGCTCACCATCATGTCCGGGGTGGCCAAGTACAAGTCGAAGTGGTGCACCTCCGACGACGACAAGGACGGCCGCACGGAGGACACGGCACTGGCCGCGGTGGGCTCCAAGGGAGCCGACGGCGCCAAGGACACCGACGAGGTGGCGGTGAACACCGTGGCCTGGTGGGTCTACGGCGGCTACACCCAGCCCGACAAGAAGAGCCTCACGTTCGACAAGAAGGCCAAGCCGTACACGACCAAGTCGGGCATCAGGGGCAGCATCGCCTGGGCGCAGTCGAACAACACGCCCCAGAAGGGCAAGTGCGCGAGCGACGGCAAGGCGCTCACCTTCGGCTTCAAGAACTCCGCCGGTGACTTCGTCGCCTGGAACTTCTACGGCGCCAAGGGCGTCAAGGAGGAGGTTCCCACCGCGACCATCATGCAGATCCTCAGCACGGTCCGGCTGCACGGCGAGCCCACCGGCTGACCGGACGCAAGCCCCGGGCCCGGGCGGGAAGGACGGCCGGGAAGGACGGCCGGGAAGGACGGGTCAGCCGACGCCGAACGCGCCGTCCGGTGGCTCGGGCGACGGTACGGCGTCCTCGTCCCGCACCGGCTCGGCGGCGCCGATGAACTCCCTGAGCGCGGCGCCGTGTTCCACCCGGGCGGGGAAGGCGTCGGAGGCGGTCAGCCGGGCCAGACCGGCGGTGTCGACAGGGCGGTGCGCGGCTGTCAGCACCGCGTTCCCGAAACGGCGTCCGCGCAGCATCGCCGGCTCGGCGATCAGTACGAGCTCCTCGAAGACCGCTGCGAAGGTGGCGAGTTGGGAGCGCAGGAAGGCGAAGGGCGCGCCGTCGGGAAGGTTGGCGAGATAGACGCCGTCGGCCCGCAGCACCCGCTCCGCCTCACGGGCGTAGGCGAGGGAGGTGAGGTGGGCGGGGACCCGGGAGCCCCCGAAGACGTCCGCGATCAGGACGTCCGCCGAGTCGTCCGGGGCGTTCTCCAGCCAGGTGCGGGCATCGGCGGTGTGCAGCGCGACACCGGAGCCCTCGGGGAGCGGAAGGTGGTCGACGACCAGTTCCAGCAGGGCGCGGTCGGCCTCGACGACGTCCTGCCGGGAACCGGGGCGGGTCGCGGCCACATAGCGCGGCAGGGTGAGGGCGCCTCCGCCCAGGTGCAGCACGTCCAGCGGACGGCCCGGCTCCGCGATCGTGTCCAGGACGTGTCCGAGCCGGCGCGCGTACTCGAACTCCAGGTGAGTGGGTGCGTCCAGGTCGACGTACGACTGCGGGGCGTCGTCCACGGTCAGCAGCCAGGCCCGTTCGCGGTCGATGTCGGGCATCAGTCTGGCGGTCCCGTGATCGACGGCTCGGATCACGGGTATCGGCTCGGTCACGGCTCCATTGTGCCGGTCCGGCCCCCTCCCTGGGTGACGAGGGGGCACGGGGCCGGCCACCACCGGCCCCGCGGCTCCCCCGTGCACGGCGCCGCTCACTCGACGGCGATCACGGTCCCCGCGCCGACGGTCCGTCCGCCCTCACGGACGGCGAACCCGAGCCCCGGCTCCAGCGGCACCTCACGCCCCAGTTCCACGGTCATGGTGACCGTGTCGCCGGGCCGTGCGACGGCCTTCTCCCCGAGGTCGACGCGGCCCACCACGTCCGCCGTACGGATGTAGAACTGCGGCCGGTACCCGGTGGACACCGGTGTCGTACGGCCGCCCTCGCGCGCCGGGAGGACGTACACCCGCGCGGTGAAGCGCCGGTGCGGGGTCACGCTGCCCGGCGCCGCCACGACATGGCCGCGGCGGACCGCGTCGCGCGGCACACCGCGCAGCAGCAGCGCCACATTGTCCCCGGCCTGTGCCTCGGCCATCGGCTTGCCGAAGGTCTCCAGACCGGTGACCACCGTCTCCACGCCGGCCCCGAGCACCTCGATCCGGTCGCCGACGCGGACGGTGCCGCGTTCGACCGCGCCCGTCACCACGGTCCCCCGGCCGGTGATGGTGAGCACGTTCTCCACCGGCAGCAGGAACGGCGCGTCCAGGTACCGCTCGGGCACCGGCACGTAGGTGTCCACCGCGTCGAGCAGCGCCTCGACCGACGCCGTCCAGCGCGGGTCGCCCTCCAGGGCCTTCAGCCCGGAGACCCGTACGACGGGTGTCGTGTCACCGGGGTAGCCGTGCCGGGTGAGCAGGTCGCGGACCTCCAGCTCGACGAGGTCGGCGAGTTCCTCGTCCCCCGCGTCGGCCTTGTTCAGCGCGACGACGATGTGGTCGACGCCCACCTGCCTGGCGAGCAGCACGTGTTCGGCGGTCTGCGGCATGATCCCGTCGAGCGCGGAGACGACGAGGATCGCCCCGTCGAGCTGCGCCGCCCCGGTGACCATGTTCTTGACGTAGTCGGCATGGCCCGGCATGTCCACGTGCGCGTAGTGCCGGGTGTCGGTCTCGTACTCGACGTGGGTGAGGGTGATGGTGATGCCGCGTGCGGCCTCCTCCGGGGCCCGGTCGATGCGGTCGAACGGCACGAACGTTCCGGTGCCGCGGTCGGCCAGCACCTTGGTGATGGCGGCGGTCAACGTGGTCTTGCCGTGGTCGACATGGCCCATGGTGCCGATGTTCAGATGCGGTTTGGTGCGCACGTACGCCGTCTTGGGCATGGCGGTACCTCGAAGCCTGGTGAGTGGATGAAGCGGGACCCCGGGAACTCGCCGACCCTCCCCCTGCGGGGTCCGCCGGTCGATCCGGGGAAGGGTCAGCTTCGGGCGCCGTCGACCGCGGCCAGGAGGATCAGGACGGCAGCCTCCGGGGCATCCGCGACCGCGGACGCTGCGAGGACGAAGGCATGCCGGAACACGGCATCGATCCTTCACGCCCCGTCAGCCCGCGTCGAATGGTTTTTCCGGCAGGCGAGTTCGGGGCAGGAACGGACGGGCCACGAGTCCGGGACAGGGGACGGACGCGCCACGGGACGGACGAGACGGACGACACGGCGATCACACCGATCCGTCGGTTACTGTCACCGGATGTTCCACGCCACCCCCCGCCTCGGGGCCGCCGCCGCGGTCTGCGCCAGGGTGCTGCTGTCCCCCTGGGCGCGGCTGTCCCTGCTGCTCCTCCTGCTCGCCGCGGCCGGTGTGTCCGTCCTGCTCCTCGAGCCGCAGAGACTGCTGGCGCACGGCTGGCCCCCGCACGTCGACGGGGCCGCCGCGGTGGTGGTGTTCGCCGTGGCGTACGGGCTGTGCACGGTGGCGTTCGTGCCACGGCCGCTGCTGAACCTCGCCGCGGGCGCGCTGTTCGGCTCCCAGCTGGGGGTGGCGGCGGCACTGGGCGGCACGGTGCTGGGAGCCGGGATCGCCTTCGGTCTCGGCCGGGTCCTGGGCCAGGACGCGCTGCGGCCACTGCTGCGCGGACGGCTGCTGAGGGCGGCGGACGGCCAGCTCAGCCGGCACGGCTTCCGTTCGATGCTGGCGGTCCGGCTCTTTCCCGGGGTTCCGTTCTGGGCGTCGAACTACTGCGCTGCCGTCTCCCGTATGCGCTGGTCGGCGTTCCTGCTCGCCACGGCCCTCGGCTCCCTCCCGAACACCGCCGCCTACGTCGTCGCCGGCGCCCGCGCCTCCGCACCGGCCTCCCCGGCCTTTCTCGTGGCGCTGGCCTGCATCGCCGTACCGGCCCTGCTGGGCACGGCGATCGCCTGGCACCGGCGCCACCGCCTGCGGCACCGGCCGAGGAGGCCGGGAGAGCCGAGGGCACAGGGAGAGCCGAGGAGGCAGGGGGAGCCGGGGGCACAGGGGGAGATGGCCGCTGTAGCAGTCCGGTAGCGCAGAGTCAGTGCTTACCCCTAGGCTTGGGGCCATGTCCCCCGATTCAGTGGCCCCTGGTTCCGTGCGGTCTGCTGCCGAGTTGAACGAGCAGATCCGGTCGCTGTGGTTGCGCTCCGGCGGGTCCTTGTCGGACCAGGAGCGCGCGGAGTACGCGTTACTGGTGGTCGAGTGGGCCGCCGCCATACGCGGCGAGGTCGTCGAGGCGGCCTGACACCATCCGGGAGAGGCGGCCCGGCACCGCCCGGGATCAGCGTCCGCCCGACACCCGCAGCACCGCCCCTGTCGTGTAGGAGGCGTCCGGTGACATCAGCCATGCGACAGCCGCGGCGACTTCCTCGGGCCGGCCGGGGCGGCCCAGCGGAATCGTGTCGGCGACGCGCCGGGGCCGGTCCGGGTCGCCCATCGCCGTGTGCATGTCGGTGTCGATCACGCCGGGCGCGACCGCGTTGACGCGGATGCCGTCCGGGCCGAGCTCCTTGGCCAGGCCCAGCGTCAGGGCGTCCACGGCGGCCTTCATCGCGGCGTAGTGCACGAACTCCCCGGGGCTGCCGAGTGCGGCGGCCGTGGAGGACACGTTCACGATCACACCGTTGCCCCGGGGCACCATGAGCTGTGCGGCGCGGCGCGAACACAGCAGGGTGCCCAGCAGGTTGACGTCCACGACCCGCCGCAGGTCGGCGGTGCCGATGTCGGTGAGCCGGCCCAGCGGTCCGCTCACTCCGGCGTTGTTCACCAGCCCGGTCACCGGTCCGAGCCGCTCCTCCGCCGTGGCGAACAGCCGCTCGACGTCCTCCTCCACCGAGGTGTCCATCCGTACGGTGACCCCGCGCGCCCCGGCCTCCAGCACCTCGTCGGCCACCGCCTCGGCGGCCTCGGTGGCGCCGACGTACCCCACCACCACGTCGTGCCCGTCGGCCGCCAGCCTGCGGCAGATCGCGGCACCGATCCCCCGGCTGCCGCCGGTGACCACTGTCACAAGACGTTTCATGCGGCCCTCCGCTGTGCCGAACGACGATGTCCGTATGCGGTCGCCCCGGGTCCGCGGCTGCCGCGGCACTTCGTCGCCGGGCAGGCGGGGCCGCTCCTCGGGCGGCGGCGCCGCCGCCCGCTCCGCCTCACCGACCGGCCCGGCCCCTACGGTCCCGGTGTACGGACCGTGCGCCCGGCGCCGGCCGGCGGCGCCCCGCCCGGCCATCGGACATCCCGGATGTCCGGATATCCCGCATGTCCCGCTTCATTCCCCGCCCCGTGCCCCACTCCGCCCACTCCGCTCACTCCACCCACTCGGCCCACTCCGCCCGCCCCGCCTTCGGCCGGGCCGCACGGCGGGCCGGCCGTCCGGGGTCCGAGGCCCTCTGGGCGGGATCCTTCGTGGCACGCACACTGGAACCATCCGCGGGGAGGAGGACGCCGTATGGGGACGTTCGGCCGGTGGACGGTTCTCCCGTGGCGGCGTTCGGCGCTGGCCGCGGCGGCGGGGGCACTGCCCGTGTTCGCCTTTCCCGCCCCGTCGCTGTGGTGGTTCGCCTACGTCGCCCTGGTCCCATGGATCCTGCTGGCCCGTTCCGCACCGACCGGACGGCGGGCGGTGTACGACGGCTGGCTCGGCGGGCTGGGGTTCATGCTGGCCGTGCACCACTGGCTGCTGCCCAGCCTGCATGTGTTCACCGTCGTGCTCGCGGCCCTGCTGGGCCTGTTGTGGGCGCCCTGGGGGTGGCTGGTGCGGCGGTTCCTGGCGGGGGCGCCCTCGCCGGGGCGGGCCGCGGCAGCCCTGCTCGTGCTGCCGTCGGGCTGGCTGATGGTCGAACTCGTCCGGTCCTGGCAGGGGCTGGGCGGCCCGTGGGGCATGCTCGGCTCCAGCCAGTGGCAGGTGGCCCCGGCGCTGCGGCTGGCCTCGGTGGGCGGGGTGTGGCTGCTGAGCTTCCTGGTGGTGGCCGTCAATGTCGCGGTCGCCCTGCTCGTCGCGGTGCGCACGGCGCGGGTGCCCGCGGTGGCCGGGCTGGTGGCCACAGCCGCGGCGGCCTCCTCGGTGTGGGCGGGAGTGCCCCGTCCGGAGGCGGACGGGCACGTCCGCATCGCCGTCGTCCAGCCCGGCACGGTCACCGGCCCCGAGAGCGGACAGCGCCGCTTCGACCTGGAGGAGCGGCTGACCCGCCGCCTGGTGGGACAGGACGTCGACCTGGTCGTCTGGGGCGAGAGCAGCGTCGGCTTCGACCTGGCCCGGCGGCCGGATCTGGCGCGGCGGATCGCCGCCCTGTCCCGGGCGACCGGGGCCGGCGTCCTGGTCAACGTGGACGCCCGGCGCTCCGACCTGCCCGGCATTCACAAGAGTTCGGTCCTGGTCGGCCCGGACGGCCCGACCGGTGATCGCTACGACAAGATGCGGCTCGTCCCCTTCGGGGAGTACATACCGGCCCGCTCCGTGCTCGGCTGGGCGACCGAGGTCGGCAGGGCGGCGGACGAGGACCGCAGGCGGGGCACCGCGCAGGTGGTGATGGACGTCGGCCACGGCCTGCGCGTCGGCCCGATGGTCTGTTTCGAGACGGCGTTCCCGGACATGAGCCGGCACCTCGCGCAGGACGGCGCCGAGGTGCTGCTCGCCCAGTCGTCGACCTCGACCTTCCAGCAGAGCTGGGCTCCCGAGCAGCACGCGTCGCTGGCCGCGCTGCGCGCCGCGGAGACCGGCCGGCCCATGGTGCACGCCACGCTGACCGGGGTGTCCGCCGTGTACGGCCCGGCCGGGCAGCCCATCGGCGGCCGGCTCGGCACGGACGCGAGCACCGCGCGCGTGTACGACGTGCCCGTCGCGCACGGTGTCACCCCGTACGTCCGCTTCGGCGACTGGCCGGTGCACGGCGCGCTGCTGGTGCTGGCCGTGCTGGGCGCGGCGGAGGGGGTGCGGGCTCTCAGGCGGCGCCGGAGCGTTCCAGAACCGCCCGCACCACCCGCTCGCACAGTTCGTGGGTCTCCAGTGCGTCACGGGCGCTGAGCACCCTCCCGGCGCGTACCGCGTCGAGGAAGAACAGCACGGCCTGCTCGATACCGCGCTGCCGGGCGACCGGCACCCAGTCGCCGCGCCGCCGTACGGTCGGCTGGCCCTTGTGGTCGACGATCTCGGCGAGGTTGATCACCTGTCGCTTGCTGTCCTGCCCGGCGACCTCGAGGATCTCCTCCGCCGAGCCGCTGCGCCGGTTCATCACACCGAGCGCGGTGAACCCGTCCCCGGCGAGCTGCAGCACCACATGGTGCAGCAGACCGTCGTGCACGCGTGCGCGTACGGTGACGTCGTCGACCGGGCCGGGCACCAGGAACCGCAGCGTGTCCACGACGTGGATGAAGTCGTCGAGAATCATCGTGCGGGGTTCCTCGGGCAGCCCGATGCGGTTCTTCTGCATCAGGATCAGCTCGCGCGGATGGTCGGCGCACTGCACGTACCCGGGCGCGTGGCGCCGGTTGAACCCGACCATGAGCGAAACGTTCCGCTCCTCGGCGAGGGCCACCAGGCGCGCAGAGTCGGCCAGTTCGTAGGCGAGCGGTTTGTCGACGTACGTCGGCACTCCCGCCTCCAGCAGCCGCTCGACGATCTCGGGATGGGCGGAGGTGGGGGCGTGCACGAAGGCGGCGTCGAGGTCCTGGGCGAGGAGCGAGTCCAGGGTCGTGTGCCGCCGGCCGTCCGCCAGGTGCAGGCTGCCGGCGACCCGCTCGAGCGTCTCGGGCGTCCGGGTCTGCAGGTGCAGATCGACTCCCGGCAGGGTGCCGAGCACCGGCAGGTACGCCTTCTGCGCGATGTCGCCGAGTCCGATGCAGCCGATCCTCACCTGGGCTCCTTCACCGCTCGCCTGTGCCTGCCCGCACGGCAGGATACGGCGGTTGCCAGTCCGCGATGCCCTCGAAGCTCCGCAGCAGCAGATCCGGGCGGATCCTGGACAGGGCGGCGATCGCGGTGTCGCGCATGGCGATGCCGGCGCGGCTGCGCATCAGGTTGAGCCGCGCGGCCCGTACGGCCTGCCGGGCGATGGCCGTCGTGCGGGGCAGCCGGGCCGCGGTGTAGGCGGCGAGGTCGTCCGCGTGGTGCGCCAGGACGACGGCGTCCTCGAGGGCCTGGTTGCCGCCCTGGCCGAGGTTCGGCGGCATGGCGTGCGCGGCGTCGCCGAGGAGGGCGACCCGGCCGCGGTGGTACGCGGGCGGCGGCTCGGCGATGTGGTGGACGTCGTGGCGCAGCACGTCCTCGGGCCGGGCGGCGGCGAGAACGGCGGGGATCGGGTCGTGCCAGTCGCCGAAGAGGCGCAGGAGTTCGGCCTTCTCGTCGTCGGCGGCGCGCCGGCCTGCGGGGGCCGTGGCGGCGGCGTAGGCGTACACGCGGCCGTCCTTGAGCGGGTGCGTGCCCCACAGCCGTCCCCTGCCCCATGTCTCGTGGGAGGCGAACGCGGCGCCGGGCACGGGGATCACAAGACGCCAGGTGGTGAATCCCGCGTAGCGGGGGCCCGGATGGGCGGGGAAGAGCGCTTGGCGGACGGTGGAGTGGATGCCGTCGGCGGCGACCACCAGGTCGGCCTCCAGTGCGCCGTCGGGGGTGGTCACACGGGCCGGGCGGCGGTCGTCACCGGGGTCGGCGAGGCTCGCGTCGGCGTTCGTCCGGACGGCACCGGGCGGAAGCAGGGCGGCCAGGCGGTCGATCAGGGTGCCGCGGTGCAGCAGTACGAGGGGGCCGCCGAACCGCTCGGCCGCCGCGGCGGCGTTCGTCCTGGTGAGCCAGCGACCGGACGGGGTGCGCAGTCCGCCGTCGCCCTGCCAGGCGGCCAGGCCGCGGATCTCGTCGCCGATGCCGAGGACGTCCAGGGCGCGCAGGGCGTTCGGGGAGAGCGAGATGGCCGCACCGACCGGTTCCAGGGAAGGGGCGCGCTCCAGCACGGTGACCTGCCGGCCGGTCCGGTGCAGGGCCGCGGCCGCGGCGAGTCCTGCGATGCCGCCGCCGATGACGACGGCACGTGGCTGCTGGGGCATGGCTCCTCCCGCACGAGGGGACTACACCTGTAGTAGCCGACGGTCCGACTGTACTACATATGTAGTGCGCCGTACCGCGGTGCGGTCCACCGGTAGGTTGATCCCCATGTCCGTACGCCCCGCGAGCGCCTCGCGCGCAGATCTCGTCGCCGACACCGCTCTGGCCCTGCTCGCCGAACGCGGGATGCGTGGTCTGACCCACCGGGCGGTCGACGAGGCGGCCGGGCTGCCGCAGGGTTCGACGTCGAACGTCGCCCGCACCCGCCAGGCCCTGCTGGAGCTGGCGGTACGGCGGCTGGCCGAGCGGGAGGCACGCCTGCTGGCGCCGCACGAGATGCCGGACCCGCGCACCGACGGCCTCGACGCGCTGGCGGACGGACTGGCGCTGGCCGTGCACCGCGCGCTGGCCGGCAACCGCACCCTGACCCTCGCCCGCTACGAACTGGCCCTGGAGGCCACCCGCCGCCCGGAGCTGCGGACCTACTTCGACGCGGCGGGCGCCCGCTTCCGCGACCCGCTCCGCGCGCTGGTCACGGCGATGGGTTCCCCCGATCCGGAGCGGCATGTGCTGTCCCTGATCGCCTGGGCGGACGGGCTGATGTACTCCTGCGTGGCGGGGTCCTTCCACGCGCGCGTGCCGGAGCTCCAGGAGGTGCGGGCGAGTCTGCGGGAGCTGCTGCGGGGGATGTTCGGCGCAGGAAAACCCGTGGCCCGCCGGACGGAGGTGGGCCAAGATCAGGAACATGACGATCGAACGGAAAGACCCTCCGCAGAGCGCCGATGAGCGCACCATGCTGGAGAGCTGGCTGGAGTACCACCGGCAGACGCTGGCGTGGAAGTGCCAGGGGCTGACCGACGAGCAGCTGCGGACCGCGTCCGTGGAGCCGTCCGAGCTGTCCCTGATGGGACTGGTGCGGCACATGTCCGACGTGGAGCGGCACTGGTTCCGCCGGGTGCTCGTGGGGGACGACTCCGGGCCGATCTACTGGGGCGAACAGGACCCGGACGGCGACTTCCACGTCACCGGGGACGACACCTGGGCGGAGGCGTACGCCGCCTGGCAGGCCGAGATCGGCATCGCGCGCCGCAATGCCGCCGGCCTCGGCCTGGACGAGCTGTCGAAGGGCAGGGACAAGTCCACCGGCGAGCCGTTCAGCCTGCGGTGGATCTACCTCCACATGATCGAGGAGTACGCCCGGCACAACGGCCACGCCGATCTGATCCGCGAGCGCATCGACGGGGCGACCGGGGAGTGAGACCGGCCGCCGGTGCCGACCGCGGGCCCCGCCCGCACCCTTCACCGGGCCCGGGATCACCCGTCCGTGGCCTCCTTCTCCCGTCCGCGGTGCACCGGCGGCCCGGACCCGGCAGAGTGACGCGGGTGCACCGTACGTCGACCACCGCAACACTCCTGGTCACCATGGCCGCCACGGCTCTTTCCGGCTGTGTCACGGTCCAGCGGCCGCCCGTGTCCGTCGCACCGGCGGTCTCCTCCCCTCCCCCGGCCCCGCGTCCGGACCGCACCGCCGGCCGGCAGACCGTCCAGCCCCCGGCCCGGGAGGCCCTGGAGTTCGTCGGCTCCTCCCCCTCCCCGAGCTCCCCGGAGCCGGACGGGCACACCCGGCCCCCGGTCGTGCCGTCCCCCGCGAAGAAGCGGCGGAACCCGCCGGTGGTCCGCTCCCCCGGCCGCCGCGCCCCCTCGCATCCGGCCGGCCCGCGTCATACGCCCGTGCCACCGCGCCTTCAGGACCCGCTGCCACAGCCCGCCGACCTGTGCGCGCTCGGCAGACAGTACGGCGGGTGGAAACCGGACAGCCCGGAAGCGAGGATCTGCAAGCAGACGTACGGCCGTTGAGACAAAGGCACGGCCCGGGAGGTCCGGTCTACGACCGCTGCCGGGGCGGACCCCCCGTCTCCCCGGCCGGCCCCTCCTCCCCCAGCCGCAGCGCCAGCCGGCGGATCGCCGCACGGACTCCGTTGCCGTAGCTGTCGTCGGCGAGGGCGGCCGCCGCGCCGCGGGCCCGCCGCAGATGGGTGCGGGCCGCCGGGCGGTGGCCGAGTTTCATGTAGTCGGCGGCGAGATTCAGGTGGAGGGACGGGTACAGGGCACGGGCCGCCGGCGCGCCCTCATGCCCGGCGAACCGGCTGTCGTGGAGTTCCTCGGCCGCCGACAGGGCCCTGAGGTCCCAGGCCAGCTCGTCCGCGGGGTCGTCCTGGGTGTCGGCCATGTAGTGGGCCAGCGTGCAGCGGTGGAGCGGATCGCCGTTCTCGCCGATCTCCGCCCACAGGGCGAGGAAACGGCCCCGGGCCTCCTCCCGGTCCCCGGCGTGATGCAGCATGACGCCCTGGCCGATCCGTGTCATCACGGAGTCCGGCGCCGCCTGCTCCTGTCGCTCCACCACCGCGCGCCCTCCAGCCCGTCACCGACCGACACCTCATGACGCCAGGGGGCGTCGTGTGGATCATGCCGCAGGTCGCGGGGTTCGGCACGCACTCCCCCACTGCCCTGGACGGGCGTGGGGGCACCCCCAGCGGCGTTGTCGTCACTCGCCGACGCTCCGCGTCGACTCCCTCCTCCGCCTTGCATCCGCACGCACCGAACCCCGCTCACCCCGGTCACCAGGCACCGC
>NZ_BAAAHG010000072.1:0-23259 GCF_039525155.1 Streptomyces thermoalcalitolerans
GACTTGGCTTCGGCGCGGCCGGGGGCTGCGGTGCGGCCGCGGGCTGCGCGGGGGCGGCGGGGGCGGCGGGGGTCTGCTGCGCGGTGGTGGTCCCCGCGGTTCCCGCGTCCGTGGCATCCGCCGTGGCCGGGGCGGCAGCGCCCCCCTTCTTGTAGTCGGCGAAGAAGTCCCACCAGGCGCGGTCTACGGAATTCGGGTCCTGGAGGTACTGCTGATAGATCTCGTCGACGAGCCACTCATTGGCACCGAACGCGGCCGTGGGGTTCTTCCCGCCTTGGTCGGTATCGGTCGAGACGCTCGTGTTACTGGGGGACTGTGGCGACACAGCGGTAACCGCCCTCTTCCGCTTCACAAGATGATGGGACAGCGGGAATCAAGGCTACGCCTCCTGGCCCCTCAAGGTGAGGCCGGGCTGCTCCTTCGTCGTGTAAGTCACATCTAAAGCAGGGTTTCAGGGCCGGAATTGGCGGGAAACAAGCCTGGTTCTGCTGCGTGCGGGAAGGGTGGGCCCGGGGCCGGCTCCTGGGAGTGACAGCCCCCTGCCCTGGTCACACGTGTCCGTCTGCGGGGACGTGTGTGCGTCTTGATGGTTCAAGATCCCACTTTACGTCAATTTGACGGAGAAGAAAGCCCCGGAAGAGTGACGCGGATCCGGCAGCCACGCTCGGATTCGGCCACACCGATGTGGCCGCCGTGCAAATCCACCGCCCAGCGGGCGATCGCCAGACCGAGTCCGGTCCCGCCGTCGCTGCCCGGGCCGTGCGGCCGGCTCACCGCGCCCCGGTTGAACCGCTCGAAGACGCGGTGCCACTCCGACCGCGGGATGCCCGGCCCCTCGTCCAGGACCTCGATCACCAGGGACTCCGGCTGCGGGCCGCGCCGCGCCTTCACCGTCACCCGTCCGTGCGGCGGGCTGTGCTTGACCGCGTTGTCGATCAGATTGGCGACGACCTGGTGGATGCGCTCGGGGTCGGCGTGCGCGGTCAGCTCCGTGGGATGGACGTCCAGGTGCAGATGCACGTCCGTACGGGTGTGGCTGCCGGAGTCGGAGGCGATGCCGGCGCGGGCGGAGGCGACCATGTTGGCCTCCTTCAGGACGCCCGACAGATAGGGCCACACCTCGAAGCGGCGCTTCTTGAGCGGGACCACGCCGTTGTCCAGACGGGACAGGTCCAGCAGTGTCTCCACCAGCCGGCCCAGCCGCTCGGTCTGCTTCAGCGCCGTACGCATGGTCTCGGGATCGGCCTCGGTGACCCCGTCGACGATGTTCTCCAGCACCGCGCGCAGACCCGCGATGGGCGTGCGCAGCTCGTGCGAGACATTCGCCACCAGCTCCTTGCGCTGGCGGTCCTGGGCCTCCAGGTCGTCGGCCATCCGGTTGATCGTCTGGGCCAGGTCGCCCAGCTCGTCCCGGCGGTTCTCGCGCACCCGGCGCGTGTAGTCGCCGTGCGAGATGGAGCGGGCCACCGCGTTCATCTCGTCCAGCGGTGCGGTGAGCGAGTGCGCCACGAACTGTGTGATGAGGAGCGTGGCGATCATCGAGAAGACCGTGATGAAGCGCAGCTCCGTCTCCGTGCGCACCGCGATCATCAGCAGACCCGTGGTGATCAGTACCGAGATGACGACCAGTGCGCCCAGCTTGGTCTTGATCGAGAACGGGCGTACGCCACCCCAGGGCTCCCCGGGTTCCCTCCGTGTGGCCGGCCCGGCGCTCATGGAGTCGGTGTCTCCAGCGCGTAGCCCACGCCGTGCACCGTGCGGATCCGCTCGGCGCCGATCTTCCGGCGCAGCGCCTTGATGTGGCTGTCCACGGTCCGGGTGCCGGAGGCGTCCGCCCAGTCCCACACCTCCGCCAGCAGCTGCTCGCGGGAGAGCACCGCGCGCGGGGTGTTCGCCAGACACACCAGGAGGTCGAACTCCGTCGGTGTGAGGTGGACGTCCTCGCCGCGCACCCGCACCCGGCGCTGGGCGTGGTCGATCTCGAGTTCACCCAGACGCAGGGTGCCGTTGCGCGGCGTCGCCGCGGCGAGCGCGGCCCGCTCCACGCGGCGCAGCAGCACGTGCACGCGTGCGGCCAGTTCGCGCATCGAGAACGGCTTGGTCATGTAGTCGTCGGCGCCGACCCCGAGGCCGACCAGCATGTCGGTCTCGTCGTCCCGCGCGGTGAGCATCAGCACCGGCACCGGGCGGTGGGCCTGCACCCGGCGGCAGACCTCCAGGCCGTCGAAGCCGGGCAGCATGATGTCCAGGATCAGCAGATCGGGCTGCCAGGCCTCGGCGACCTCGACGGCCGCCGGGCCGTCGAGCGCGGTCTGTACGAGGAATCCCTCGGCGCGCAGGCGGGTGGCGATGGCCTCCTGGATGGTCTGGTCGTCCTCGACCACCAGCACCCGGCGCTGGGCTCCCGGAGTGGCTGTCGTGCCGTTGTGCGCGGTGTGTGTCTGTTCCATCGCCCGCCCCTGAGTGTGCTTTGAGGAATCCGTGCGGTGATTCGGTGACTGCGCGTAGTTGCGATTGACGCTTGAATGATCGGCGTCAGGGCAGCAGCGTACGGGGAGTCACCGCGGCTTTGCTATCCAGGCCATACCCCGAGGTGCACGACGTCGGGAACGCCCCGGGCAACGGGGACTTCTTCGGTACGCACATGCTGGAATCCGGCATTCCGCATGGTTTCCTCGAAGTGCGAGGACGGTTTTGCCGACCATACGGCGAGGACTCCACTCGGCGCCAGAACCCTTGCGCAGCTTGCCAGTCCGGCCGGCCGGTACAGCTCCTCGTTGTCCTCGGTGACCGTCCAGCCGGGGCCGTTGTCGATGTCGAGGCACAGCGCGTCGAACAAGGCGGAGGTCTTTTCGAGGTAGGCGACCAGATCGGCTTCGACGATCTCGGTGCGCGGGTCGGCGAGTGCCCGGGCGGTCAGTTCGGCGAGAGGGCCGTCGCGGTGCCAGTCGATGATTGCGGGTTCGCGTTCGACAACGGTGATCCGCCCCCAGCGGGGATTCGCGGCGGCATGGACGAGTGAGAAGCCGACGCCCAGGCCGCCGATCAGCACGCTCGGCTCGCGCCGGGGACCCAGTGCGGTGAGCGCCGCGTCGACGAGGAGACGTTCGGAGCGGCCGTCGGAGGTGTCCATCAGAAAGCAGCCGTTGGCGATGATCTGCAGCAGTGCGCCATGCCGTCGCAGCACGACCTCGCCGTAGGGGCCCTCGCGGCGGTCCAGGACCACAGGGGTGTCGTACCAGGCGGTCATGAGGTCATCCTGCCCCAATGCCCCGCCGCAACCACGTGAAGCGCGGGCGGCGCACGCGTATGCGTGCTGCACCCGCCGTTCGGGTGAACCGCCGGCCCCGTGCGGCACGCGCGCGTGTGCCGTACGGGCCGCCCCACGGGAGTGCCCGCCGCGCGCGGAACGCCCGGTGGTCCCGCCGCACCCGCAGTCGCGTCGCGACAGCGGACGGGGGTGCGCTCGCCTCGCCCGGGAGGCGGCCGTGCCGGCCCGGCCCACCCCGGGTTTCCCGGGCGCCCGGCACGGGGGAGGCACGGTTGTCCGCGGCTGCGCCGCGGCGGGGTTCCCGTGATCGCTCACAGCGAACGTGAGGCGGGGAACAATCGGCGGCTTCCATGCATTGAGTCGACAGAACTCAACTTGACTGCCGAAGGGGAGATCATGGCTGCTGAGCCCGGCGCGTTCACACCACTCACCCTGCCCGTGCTGCCGCTCGACGACGAGGTCGTGCTGCCCGGGATGGTGGTCCCGCTGGAACTGAGCGACTCCGAGGTGCGGGCGGCGGTGGAGGCCGCGCAGGCCGCCGCGAAGGACGAACCGGGGAAGCCCAAGGTGCTCCTGGTGCCGCGCATCGAGGGGACCTACGCCGAGATCGGCGTGCTGGGCACGGTCGAGCAGGTCGGCCGGCTGGCCGGCGGCGACCCGGGCGCGCTCATCCGCGGTCGCGCCCGGGTGCGGATCGGTGCCGGGACCACCGGGCCGGGTGCCGCGCTGTGGGTCGAGGGGACACGGATCGACGAAAGCGTGCCCGACCCGCTGCCCGGCCAGGTCATGGAGCTGGTCAAGGAGTACAAGGCCCTCGCCACCGCCTGGCTGCGCAAGCGCGGCGCCTGGCAGGTCGTCGACCGTGTCCAGGCCATCGACGACGTCGCGGCGCTCGCCGACAACTCCGGCTACTCGCCCTTCCTGACCACCGACCAGAAGGTCACGCTGCTGGAGACCACCGACCCGGTCGCCCGTCTCAAGATCGCCACCCAGCAGCTGCGCGACCACCTCGCCGAGCAGGACGTCGCCGAGGCCATCGCCAAGGACGTCCAGGAGGGCGTCGACAAGCAGCAGCGCGAGTTCCTGCTGCGCCGCCAGCTGGAGGCCGTCCGCAAGGAGCTGCGCGAGCTGAGCGGCGACAAGGGGGGCGAGGAGTCCGACGACTACCGCGCCCGTGTCGAGGCCGCCGATCTGCCCGAGCAGGTCCGCGAGGCCGCGCTCAAGGAGGTCGACAAGCTGGAGCGCGCCTCCGACGCCTCGCCCGAGGGCGCCTGGATCCGCACCTGGCTCGACACGGTCCTCGACATGCCGTGGAACAAGCGGACCGAGGACGCCTACGACATCCGGGGCGCCAAGGAGGTGCTCGACGCCGAGCACTCCGGCCTGGAGGACGTGAAGGAACGCATCATCGAGTACCTGGCCGTGCGCAAGCGCCGCCGCGACCGCGGCCTGGACGTGATCGACGGCGGGCCCGGCCGGCCCGAGCAGTCCGAGGAGCGGCCCGACCGGCCCGACCAGGCCGACCAGGCCGAGCAGGAAGCGGAGCGGAACGTTCCGGCCGGGAGGAGGAGCGGACGGCGGGGCGGCGGTGCCGTCCTCGCGCTCGTGGGGCCTCCCGGTGTCGGCAAGACGAGCCTCGGCGAGTCCGTCGCCCACGCCATGGGCCGCGCGTTCGTCCGTGTCGCCCTCGGCGGCGTCCGCGACGAGGCCGAGATCCGCGGCCACCGCCGGACGTACGTCGGTGCGCTGCCCGGCCGGATCGTGCGTGCGATCAAGGAGGCCGGGTCCATGAACCCGGTGGTCCTGCTGGACGAGATCGACAAGGTGGGCTCCGACTTCCGCGGCGACCCCGCCGCGGCCCTGCTCGAAGTCCTCGACCCGGCCCAGAACCACACCTTCCGGGACCACTACCTGGAGGTCGAGCTGGACCTGTCGGACGTCGTCTTCCTCGCCACCGCCAACGTCCTGGAGGCGATCCCGGAGCCCCTCGCCGACCGTATGGAGATCGTGCGCCTGGACGGCTACACCGAGGACGAGAAGATCGTCATCGCCCGCGACCACCTGATCCCGCGCCAGCTGGAGCGGGCCGGCCTGCGCGCTGACGAGGTCACGATCGAGGAGAGCGCGGTGCGCAAGCTGGCCGGCGAGTACACGCGCGAGGCGGGCGTGCGCAACCTGGAGCGGTCCATCGCCCGGCTGCTGCGCAAGATCGCGGCCCAGCACGAACTGGGCGAGCGGGAGCTGCCGTTCACCGTCCGGGAGGAGGATCTGCGCGGTCTGCTCGGACGCCCGCGCCATGTGCCCGAGGCGGCCCAGGACCCGGCCGAGCGCCGTACGTCCGTCCCGGGCGTGGCGACCGGCCTCGCGGTCACCGGAGCCGGCGGCGACGTCCTCTTCGTCGAGGCGTCCCTCGCCGACCCCGAGACGGGCGCGGCCGGCCTGACCCTGACCGGTCATCTGGGCGATGTGATGAAGGAGTCCGCGCAGATCGCGCTGAGCTTCCTGCGCAGCCACGGCGCCGAGCTGGAGCTGCCCGTGGGCGATCTGAAGGACCGGGGGGTGCACATCCACTTCCCGGCCGGTGCGGTCCCCAAGGACGGCCCGAGCGCGGGCATCACGATGACCACGGCCCTCGCGTCCCTGCTCTCCGGCCGTCTGGTCCGCCCGGATGTGGCGATGACCGGCGAGGTCTCGCTGACCGGCCGTGTCCTGCCCATCGGCGGCGTGAAGCAGAAGCTGCTCGCCGCCCACCGCGCCGGGGTGACCACCGTCATCATCCCCAAGCGCAACGAACCCGATCTGGACGACGTCCCGGCCGAGGTGCTGGACAAGCTCGACGTCCGCACCGTCACCGACGTCCGCCAGGTCCTCGAACTGGCCCTCGAGCCCGCGACCAAGGGCGCGGAGCCGGAGGTTCCGGTCGCGGTGTGACGGACGCGGCCGGAGGACAGAAGGCCCGGGTGCCGTGAGGGAGGCCCGGGCCTTCGCCGTGCGTGCGTACGGACACCACTCAAAGGACCGCCCGCGCCCGTCCGAGGACCGCCCCGCCCGGCCGAGGAGCTGTGCGCACGGCGCCTGTCCGGACGACAGGCACCGGCTGGGGGCGGGACCGGATTCCGCCGTCGGCCCACGCCTGCGAAATACTGACGGAACTGCGGCGATGGCCCAGACTGGCGGAAACCTTGAGCAACGGGAAACTTCAGGCAGGGACCGACGTGCACGAAGACGCAGACCGCGACGGACGTGGAGTCGCACCCGGCGCGTCGCCCAGGAGTGCGGCCCCCCGTAGGACCGGCCCGAGCGGCGCGGATCCCCAGGGGACAGACCCGAGCGGCGCGGACCCGAGCGGCACGGACCGGGAATTCCTCTCCCTGGAGCGGGAGCTGACGGTGCTGCTGCGGCGTGCCAGGGCCAATCAGAGCGAGATGGCCCGCGAGGTCCATCCCGACCTGGAGTCCGCCGCGTACGGACTGCTGGTCCGGCTGGAGGAGGGCAGCCGGCGCGCCACGGACCTCGCCGCGTACATCGGCGTCGGCAAGGCCACCATGTCCCGCCAGCTGCGCGCCCTGGAGGAACTCGGCCTCGTCACCCGCACGCCGGACCCCGCGGACGGGCGGGCCTGGCTGGTGACCCTCACCGACGAGGGCCGCCGCCGGGTCGGCCGGGTGCGCGAGGCCCGCCGTGCCCGCTACGTCAGCCAGCTCGCCCACTGGGACCGCCGCGAGGTGGCCGAACTCGCCCGGCTGCTGCACCAGCTGAACCGGGTCATGGAGAAGTAGCCGGAAGCAGCCGGAAGCAGCCGCCCTTCGCCCGGCCCGCCCGGCGGCCGGCCTCACGGCTCGACGAACACCACCGTCGCGTCGTCGTGCGTCTTGCTGCGCCGCAGATGGGTCCGCTCCTCCTGGTCGGCCGTCTCCAGGGCCCGTACCCGTTCCACCAGCGCCCGCGCCCCCTCCTTCCGCACGAGACCGACGCACTGCGCCCAGTCGCCCGCACGGAACGTCTCCACCCAGCGCGCCGCCCCGTCCGTCAGGGCGGCCAGTGCGCGGACCTCGCGGCGCGGCACGCTGCCCGTCACGGCCCGCTCGGCCACCGAGGGGTCCGCCGCCGCGGTGAAGAAGCCGCCCTCCTTGTTGCGGACGACGGCGTCGATGAGCGCGTCGGTGGCGAGCGAGGCCCGGGGGAGGCGGGCCAGCCGGTCGTCCAGGACGGGGGTGACCGAGCCGTCGGCGGACTCCAGCAGGAGCACCGAGTCGGCCAGCACCAGGTAGTCGACCGTCTCCGCCGACCAGCGGGCCAGAACGACGGTTGCCTGGGGAGTGCGCGGGTGAGAAAGGTCACAGGTTTCGGCGTGCGATGCGGCGGTACGTGCAATGGCACGCGAAAGAATCTCGGACAGCGTCAGATCCGGGCAGGAAACGGTCAGTTCGGTCAGTGCGCCACCGAGCCGGGCGGTGAACCACGGAACCGGATGCGAACACCCCGTTCCGGTTCTCGGCGGCGTCACTCCGTCCAGGACGACGAGGCAACCACCCTGTCCAGACACGGGTAGTCCGACACTCGCGAAGTCCTCGTTGGGGCAGTCGCGACGGCCTGGCTCCGAAACAACCTCAGTGCGCATCCGGTCAGTCTGCACGAGGCCTTCACCGGGTGTGCGGAAGGGTGGCGACGGGCCGGGGAAGGACACGGGAGCGCAGGCCGGGCGTCTGATTTGGGTGGGAATGAAGGGATCTTTGGAAGGTGTAGCGGCGAATATTGCCAAAGCCTGCCGCAGACGTCCAACCGGCTCGCCGCACACGCCCTTCGCGGCCGACGGAAGAACTTGCCCGCCAACTCTCCTCCGGGGTTCACTCCTTCGGGTGGCCGGTCGGGCGATGCGGGACCGCCGCCCACCGGCACTGGGAGGGTCGGGAGCCGGCACGGGTCCCCCGCTCGAGGCTCGAGCGGAGCCGGGAGCGCGGGGGAGGGTGTACGCACCCGTCCTCGCCGGCTGACGCGGGCACCACCCGGGCCCATGGGTACACGAGTACAGGAATGCGAGCACCGGTGCAGAAGACGCGGCTTCGGCGCACAGGCAAGCAGACGGCCTCGGCAGGAGACCCGGAGCAGACGCCCGGCACCCCCGGCACGCCCGGAAAGGCCGGCGCATCCGGCGCCCCCGGAAAGCCCAACCCTCCTGGCGCATCCGCCGTTCCCGTCGGCAAGGGCCGTCCCACCCATGTACGCAACCGTCTGATCGCGGCCGTCGCCGTGGTGGCCGCCGCCGTGGCGGGCGCCGGCGCCCCCTCGGTGATCGCCGCCTCCGGGCAGCTGCACGACTCCCAGAACCTGGTGACGCTCGCCGAGCAGACCCAGAGCGCGCTCACCCTCGCCCACGCGCTCGCCGACGAGCGCGACGAGGTCACCTCCTACCTCGCCGCGGGCCGTCCCAAGACCAAGGCGCCCTCGCAGCAGCGCAGTACCCGAGTGGACCGCCAGGTCGACGAGCTGCGCTCCGACCCCGGCACACCCGCCTGGCTGCGCAAGGACCTCGACGGCATCGCCGCCGTGCGCCGTGCCGCGCTGACCGGGCAGAGCAGCGCCCTGCAGGTCCACCAGGCGTACTCCACCGCCATCGCCGACCTGCACAGGCTCGCCGAGCAACTGGCCGAGCGGATGCCGGCCCGCGCCGGTTCCGGGGCGTACGCGCTCGCCGAGCTCGACACGGCCGTCCAGCAGGCCGCCGCCGCCCGCGGACTGCTGCTCGCCGCCCTGAACATCCCGGACTCCAGCCAGACCGTCATCGACCCGGTCACCGGCCTGCCCACGGAGGTCAGCACCTCCTCCGAGTCCGACACCAAGCAGCGCGACGCCCTCAGCGCCGCCGCCCAGCAGGCCCAGCTGCGCTCCGACGCGGCCCTCGCCGCGTTCCGCGACATCGCGCCCAAGGCCGCCCGGGCCTCGTACGACTCCACCGTGACCGGGCCCGAGGTCGACGCCGCCGAGAAGTACCTCACCTCCCTCACCGACCAGCCGAAGCTCTCCGACAGCGACCTGGACACCAGCGCCAAGAAGGCCGACGCCGCGCTCAGCGCCCGTGTCGACCTGATGCGCGGCGTGGAGTCCTCCCTCTACGACCGCCGCATCAAGGACCTGGAGAAGCTCCGCGACGACGACGTCACCGCGCTGGAGATCCGCATCGCCCTGCTCGGCGGGCTGCTGCTGGTCACCATCGGCATCACCACCGCGCTCGCCCGCACGCTGACCCGCCCGCTGGCGGTGCTGCGCCGGGGCTCGGCCCGCCTGGCCGACGCGGCCGACCCGGCCACCGAGGAACCCGTCAAGTTCACCGGCCGCAACGACGAGTTCGCGCAGGTCGTCCGCTCCGTCAACGCCCTGCACGCGAAGGCCGTCGCCCTCGCCGAGCGGGTCGCCACCCTGGAGACCGACCGCAAGCACCTGGTCGGCCAGCGCCAGAAGATGGCCGACGCCCGCGAGGAACTCCAGGCCGAGCTGAACAAGTCCACCAAGCGGCTGGAGCAGCTGCGCGCCGGCATCGGCGGCACCTTCGTCAACCTGGCGCTGCGCACGCTCGGCCTGGTCGAGCGGCAGCTCACCATCATCGAGGGCCTGGAGAACAAAGAGCAGGACCCGGACCGCCTGTCCACGCTGTTCAAGCTCGACCACTTCGCCACGGTCATGCGCCGGCACAGCGAGAACCTCCTTGTGCTGGCCGGCACCGAGCACATCCAGCACACCACCGGCCCGGTCCCGCTGGTCGACGTCGTCCGGGCCGCGGTCAGCGAGATCGAGCGCTACGAGCGCGTCCGTATCGCCGCGCTGCCGCCGCACACCCATGTGGCCGGCTTCGCCGCGGACGACCTGTCCCACCTGCTGGCCGAACTCATGGAGAACGCCACGTCGTTCTCCCCGCCCGACCAGCCCGTCGAGGTCTCCGGCTGGCTTCTGGAGAGCGGCGAGGTCATGCTCTCCGTCCAGGACGAGGGCATCGGCATCTCCGCCGACCGGCTGAAGCGCCTCAACGCCCGCCTCGCCGACTTCGATCCGGAGTCCCCCTACGACCAGGAGAGCGAGGACGGCCTGGGCCTCGGCCTCTACGTCGTCGCCCGTATCGCCCACCGCCACGGTGTGCGCGTGCAGCTGCGCGAGCAGAAGCAGGGCGGTACCGCGGCGGTCGTGGTCGTCCCCAAGGCCCTCCTGGTCTCCGCCCCCGCCTCCGCCGCCACCGCCTCCCGCACGTCCTCCGCCGACACCTCCACCGTGTCCCTCCCGGGCGCCGACGCCGAGGTCAACTCCAACGTCCTCCCCGGCCGCACCCAGCCGAAGGAGCCGGCCGCGGAAGAGCAGTCCCCGGAGGCGAAGTCCGCGGAGGAGAAGTCCGCGGAGGAGGAGCCCGCGAAGGAGCCGGCCGCGGAGGAGCCGGCCGAGACGACGATGGAGCTCCTGCTCCCGTCCCCGGCGAAAGAACCGGCACCGGATCAGTCGGCCGCACAGGAGCCGGCTTCGGATCAGCAGGCTTCGAAGGAACCGGCTCCGCAGCAGCCGGCCTCGAAGGAGCCGGCCCCCGAGTCCTCCGCACCCGCCGACGGCGAACAGCCCCCGCAGGGGCCGTCCGCACCCGGCCACGAGACCCGTACGGACGGTGCGGGGGAGAACACCCCGGCCGGCACCGAAGGCGAAGCCGAGACCAAGGCCGACACCGAGGTCGAGGCCGAGCACCAGCGCACTCCCGATGAGGCGGAGGAACCCGTCACTGCCAAGGGCCTGCCCAAGCGCACACCAAGGATCACTGCCCCCACCACCCCGCCCCGTCAGCGCAGCGCCTCCGTCAACGCCGAGGAACTGCGCCGTCGCCTCGGCGGCTTCCAGCGGGGAGCGAAGGCGGGCTATCGCGACGTGGAGGCGGAAATCGCAGAACGGAAAAAGGGGGGCACAGTCGAGGAGGCAAGCAGTTGACCGCGCCCAGTACCTTCGGACTGAGCAGTGAGGCCCGCAACCTGCACTGGCTGCTGAACAATCTCGTGGAGGAGGTTCCCGGCATCCGGTCCGTCGCCGTGGTCTCCTCCGACGGCCTGCTGCTCCTCTCCTCCGACCCGGACCGGAACGAAGAGGCCCGCCAGGCCCGCGAAACGCCTCGCACCGGCCCCCGCGGCTCCTCCGCCGACCTCGCCACCATCGTCTCCGGCATCGGCAGCCTCACCGTGGGCGCCGCCAAGCTGATGGAGTTCGGTGCCGTCAAGCACACCATGGTCGCGATGGAGGAGGGCAGCCTGTTCGTCATGTCGATCAGCGACGGCTCGCTGCTCGGCGTCCACGGCTCCCCGGACTGCGACATGAGCGTCGTCGCGTACCACATGGCGCTCTTCGTGGGCCGCGCCGGACACGTCCTGACGCCGGAACTCCGCGACGAATTGCGCAGATCCCTGGAGAACGAGACCGACGAGAGCCGTCAAGGGGCGGTTCAGTGAGCGGCGCCCAGAAGAAGCTCCCCGTCCGTGGCGCCGACCGCAAACCCGCCCGGGTCCGCCCCTACACGCTCACCGGCGGACGCACCCGCTTCGGTCATGTCCTCCTCGTGGAGACGTTCGTGGCCGCGCTGGAGGCGCCCGGGAAACGCAAGGAACTCGCGAACGGTTCCCTCGCCTCCCGGGTCACACCGGAGATGCAGGCCATCGTCGAACTGTGCCGCCGTATGCGCACGGTGGCCGAGATCGCCGCGCTGCTGAAGATGCCGCTCGGCGTGGTCCGTGTGCTCCTGAGCGACCTCGCGGACCAGGGAAGGATTCGTGTATACGGAACCGGGACCGGCCACGGCACGGGCCGTCCGGACCGCGCTCTGCTGGAAAGGGTGCTGAGTGGACTCCGCCGTCTCTGACTCCGCCGTCACCGACGCCCCCGGCGTCGCCCCGCTCGTCGACGAGCCCGACGAGGAGTTGAAGCCCTGGCAGACGGACCGCACCCGTGCCCCGATCGCCACCAAGATCGTGGTGGCCGGCGGTTTCGGCGTGGGCAAGACCACGCTGGTCGGCGCCGTCTCGGAGATCACGCCGCTGCAGACCGAGGCGCTGATGACCGAGGCGAGCGAGGGGACCGACGACCTCACCGCCACACCGGGCAAGGTGACCACCACGGTCGCCATGGACTACGGCCGCATCACGCTCGACGACGACCTGGTGCTCTACCTGTTCGGCACGCCGGGCCAGCAGCGGTTCTGGTTCATGTGGGACGACCTGGTGCGCGGTGCCATCGGCGCCGTGGTCATGGCCGACACCCGCCGGCTGAAGGACTGCTTCCCCGCACTGGACTACTTCGAGAGCTGCGGGCTGCCGTACGTCGTCGCGGTCAACCACTTCGACGGCAGCGAGCTGTACGAGCCGGAGGACGTGCGGGAGGCGCTGACGATTCCCGCGCACATACCTGTCATGATCATGGATGCCCGGCGGCGGAGTTCGGTCATCGAGACCCTGCTGGCCCTCGTGACCCACGCACTCGAGGAGATCCCCGAGTAGGACCCGCAGGCCCCGTCCCGCGGGCAGCCAGCGAGTAGCCCAGAAGTCGTAGGAGGCAGCACCCGTATGCGGAGAATACTCATCGTGGGGGCCGGTCAGTCCGGGCTTCAGCTCGCCCTCGGTCTCCAGTCGCACGGGTATGAGGTCACCCTGATGTCGAACCGGACCGCGGACGAGATCCGTTCGGGCCGGGTCATGTCGACGCAGTGCATGTTCCACACCGCCCTGCAGCACGAGCGTGACCTGGGCCTGAACTTCTGGGAGCCCCAGACCCCGAACATCGAGGGACTGGGCGTCTCGGTCGCCGCCCCCGGCTCCCACGACCCCGGCCCCACCCAGCGCGCGATCGACTGGGTGGGCAGGCTCGACGGGTACGCGCAGTCGGTCGACCAGCGGGTGAAGATGTCCGGCTGGATGGAGACGTTCGCGGAGCGCGGCGGCCAGCTGGTCATCCACGGCGCCACGGTCGGCGACCTGGACTACTTCTCCCGGACGTACGACCTCGTGCTCGTCGCGGCGGGCAAGGGCGAGCTGGTGTCGATGTTCGAGCGGGACGCCTCCCGCTCCCCGTACAGCGAGCCGCAGCGCGCACTGGCGGTGGCGTATGTGCACGGTCTGGCCCCGCGTCCGGAGCACCCGGACTTCGACGCGGTCCGCTGCAACATCGTCCCCGGGGTCGGCGAGATGTTCATCATGCCGACCTACACCCTCTCCGGCCGCGCCGACATCCTGTTCTGGGAGGGCATCCCCGGCGGCCCGCTCGACGTCTTCCAGGGCGTCAAGGACCCCAGTGAGCACCTGAAGCTGACGCTGGACCTCATGAAGACGTTCCTGCCGTGGGAGTACGCGCGGACCACCGGCGTCGAGCTCACGGACGCGAACGGCGTCCTGTCCGGCCGCTACGCCCCGACCGTGCGCAAGCCGATCGGCCGTCTGCCCGGCGGCGGGGCGGTCCTCGGCGTGGCGGACGTCGTCGTCGCCAACGACCCGATCACCGGTCAGGGCTCCAACTCGGCCTCCAAGTGCGCCGCCGTCTACCTGGCGTCGATCCTCGAGCGCGGCGACAAGCCGTTCGACGAGGAGTGGATGCAGCAGACGTTCGACCGCTACTGGAACACCGCCCAGCACGTCGTCAAGTGGACGAACGCCATGCTGGCCCCGCCGCCCGAGCACGTCCTGGACATTCTCGGAGCGGCCGGTGAGTTCCAGCAGATCGCCGACCGCTTCGTCAACTGCTTCGACAACCCGGCCGACCTGGAGGACTTCTTCTTCGACCCGGACAAGGCCCGGGCCTACCTGGCCGAGGTCTCCGGGGCCTCCGCCGCGTAGAGGCCGGCGTCCGGCCCGTCCAGGGCGCCCGGGGGCAGCCGCGGCGGCACATAGCGCGGCAGGGGCGCCCCGCCCGGGTCGGGCCGGACGGCCCCCAGCACCGGATTGGCCGCGATCGGCGACACCTTCACCCTGGCGCCCGGCCGCGGCGCGTGCACCACCATGCCGTCGCCCAGGTAGAGGGCGACATGGGTGGCCTCGGGGAAGTAGACGACCAGGTCGCCGGGCCGCAGCTCGCTCAGGGGGACACGCCTCAGACGGGCCCACTGCTCCTGGCTGGTGCGCGGGATGGACACCCCGGCGCGACTCCAGGCCTGCGAGGTCAGCCCCGAGCAGTCGTACGCCTGCGGGCCCTCCGCGCCCCACTGGTACGGCTTGCCGAGCTGCCGCACCGCATAGCGCACGGCCTGCTCGCCCCGCCGCGACGGCGGGCGCAGTCCGCTGAGCACCCCGGAGGCCAGGAACGTCCGCTGGGCCGTGGCGATCCCGCTCTTCTCGAACGCGGCGAGCGCCGCCAGCTGTTCGGCGCTCAGCGAGGCCAGCAGCCGTTCCACGTCGTGCAGCCGCCTGCGGATGTCGTCCCGGGCCTGCTGCTGCCGCCGGGCGAGGGCGAGCTGGGTGGCGTACGCCCTGCGGGCGTCGCGGGCGAGAGCGGCGGCCCTCTTCTCGTCGGCGGTCAGCCGGTCGACCGCCTCCGCCCGCTCCCGCGCCAGCTGTCCGATCACATGGCCCTCGTCCAGGGCCTGCTGCGGATTGCGCGCCATCAGCAGCCGCAGGTACGAGGACAGGTCGGTGGTGCTGTTCTGGTACTGCTGCCGGGCCAGCCGGCCCGCCTCCGCGCGGCTGCGCTCCAGGGCGCGCCGGGCACGGGCGAGGGCGGTGTCGAGACGGTCGACCTCGGCGCGCTGCTTCCTCAGCCGCTCCTCGAGGGCGTTGTAGGTCTCGGTGGCGCGCCCGGCCTGCCGGTACAGCGTCTTGAGTTCCGTCAGCAGCGCGGCCACGGACCGCTGTCCGGACGGAGGCGGGCCGGGCGCGGCGGACGCGGTGGGGACAGCGGACGCGGTGGGAACAGCAGGCGTGGCGGGCGCGGTGGGTGCAGTCGGCGTGGCCGGCGCGGTGGGTACGGCGGGCACGGCCACGGCGGCCACCGGTACGAGGGCGGCCTGTGCCGCCACCGCCACCGAACACACCAGGCGCGGCACTCTTCCTGACACGTCATCACCTCCGGTGCGGGGCGGCGTTTCCGCTCCGCACGGTGAGGATTAGACGTATGAGACGTATGAACCGACTGTGTGCGCATCCCTTGCGCCGGACGGCGCAAGGAGGTCACTCCTCGGTGTCACCCGGCTTGCCGGAGGCGCTGGTGTCCGGTGCGGACCACGGCCACTTCAGCCGGCGGCTCGTCTCTCCCTCGGGATCGAACTCGTACTTCCACCCCTGGGGCAGCCCCAGTCTCCTGCTGTGCCCCCGCGGCACCCGCCGGTAGACGAGCACGGTCGGCGGTCCGCCCGCGGCGTCCGGGACCGGAATGCGGTACGTCTTCGGCGGGTTCCCGGTGAGCCCCACCAGCACGGGCAGCACCCGACCGTCCATCGGTCCGCCCTCGAACGGAGTGTCCTCGCTCTTCACGGCACCAGTGTCAGCCATCCTCGAAGGCCCGCACACGCCGCATCAGCGCGGCGGTCTGGGCGTCCCGGGCGGCCGTCACCCCCATCACGGCCATGAACTGCTCGACCAGCCAGTCCCGCAGCTCCTCGGCGGGCGGCTGCCTGCCCTCGTCGAGCCAGATCAGGGAGGCGGCCTCCACCGCCGTGATCCACATCCGCACGGTCATGCGCAGCCGCGGGCCGGGGTCCGTGACCTGGAGATGGCCGAGGATCTGCTCGGCGGCGGATCTGCGCACCCCGTCCACGATGGCGGTGGTCCGGGAGGTCTCCACCACGCTGCCGCCCCGGAGCAGTGCGGTGAACCCGGTGGCGTGCTGGTCGACGAAGGCCAGATAGCGGTCCAGGACGCGGGCGAGACGGGAGAGCGGAGGGCCCTCGTGCGGCTCGTCGAGGCAGTGCCGCAGCTCCTCGGCGGCGGAGCGCAGGGCAGCCTCGTACAGCTGCTGCTTGCCGCCGGGGAAGTACCGGTACACCAAGGGCCGCGACACCCCGGCCGCCTCCGCCACGTCGTCCAGCGAGACCTCCTCGGGCACCCGCTGTGCGAAGAGGGACAGCGCCGCGTCGAGCAGCTGCGCGCGCCGCTCCTCGACACTGAGCCTTCGGTAGGCGGGGGTGGACGGGGCAGGGCTCATGCTGTGCAGCGTAGCCGTGCCGTCGCCCGAACAGGCGCCCGGCGTCCACCCGCGTCGACCCGGAGACGTCCTGGGGCGTCCCGGGGCGTCCCGGAGAAGTCCCGGGCGTTCGGCGCCGGGAGGGACACGACGGCCCGCGGCCCGCCTACGCCAGCAGCCCCGACGACTTCCACAGCCGGCGGCCGACACCCCGCAGGACCCCGATGTCGTCCAGGAAGTCCGTCAGCCGCTTCGCCCCCGTCTGCATGACCTCCCGCCGATGCGCGCTCGCCTTCACCTGGGCCACCGCCTCCCGCTTGTCCAGTCCCACGTTCGTGTAGACCTCGGGGTTGACGAAGGCGACGGAGAACACCCGGGCGAACTCACCCGAGGTGATCCGGGTGAACTCCCGCGACCACCTCGGCGCGGTCACCATCTGCCGCCGCAGCTCCTCACGGGCGTACCGCACATGCCGCGCCTCCTCCACGACGTGGATCCGCGTTATGCCCCGGATCAGCGGCTGCACCCGCTCGTCCGGGAACGTCAGCCGCTGCATCCAGTCCAGGACCTCCTCGCCGAGCAGGGTCGCGGTGAAGGAGCCGGGGGTCGTGGAGATGGTCTTGAACAGCCGGCCGAGGGCGTGGTGCACCCGGCTCACCGGGTACCAGGGCGTGCCGCTGCGCGTGATCACCCGGGCGAACATCTTCGAGTGCCGGCACTCGTCCTCGATCTCGGTCAGCGCGTAGCGCACATGCGCGCTGGTCGCCGCCTTGTCGTAGATGTGCCGCACCAGCAGCTGCATGAGGATGATCTCGAACCAGATGCCGAGCGAGGCCAGCGCCGCCGCCTCGTGCCGGGACAGCAGGATCCGCTGCTCCTCGCTCATCCGCCGCCACAGCGGCGTGTCGTACAGCGACACCAGCTCCGGCGGCCAGAACCACTTGCCCTCCTCGAAGGGCGCGTCCCAGTCCAGCTCCTTGTCCGGGTCGAAGGAGTGCTTGGCGGAAGAGTCGAGCAGCCGCTCGGCCACCTGCTCCCGGTCCTTGAGCAGCCCGAGCGCGTCGCGCACACCGGCGAGCGCGTCGGCTTCCGTCACGGTCGTCATGGCTGTGTCCACCTCGTCGTACGGGATGTGGCCGGATCGGGCCCCATCCTTATAAGACTGCTTGTCAGCAAGCGCGTCAATCCCCCGTGAACGACTTGTTGACTCGGTGTCTACGTGTGAACCTGCGAAGTATGCCGACCCATGACCTGTACGCCCGGAGTCCGGGGGACCCGCACTGGCAGATTCCCGCGAGCGGCGCGGCCCGCTTCAGCTGGGAGTACGACGACGGCCGCGAACGCCTCCTCGCCCTGTACCAGAAGGGCAAGGACAAGCAGTGGGACGGGCAGAAGCGGATCGACTGGGACCTGGAGGTGGACCCGTACGACCCGCTCGGCACGCCCGAGGAGGCGATGGTCCTGTACGGCACGCCGTACTGGGCGAAGATGACCGACCGGGACAAGGGCGAGCTGCGCCGGCACTTCGCGTCCTGGCAGTTCAGCCAGTTCCTGCACGGCGAGCAGGGCGCGATGATCTGCGCCGCGCGGATCGTGGAGTCCGTTCCCGACCTGGACGCCAAGTTCTACTCGGCGACCCAGACGATGGACGAGGCCCGGCACGCCGAGATCTACGGCCGCTTCCTGCACGAGAAGATCGGGCTGGTCTACCCGATCAACGACAACCTCCGGTCCCTTCTCGACGACACCCTGCGCGACAGCCGCTGGGACATGCCGTACCTGGGCATGCAGGTCCTGATCGAGGGCCTGGCCCTGGCCGCCTTCGGCATGATCCGCGACACCACGAGCAAACCCCTGCCCCGGCAGATCCTCGCCTACGTCATGCAGGACGAGGCCCGCCACGTGGCCTTCGGCCGCATGGCCCTGCGCGACTACTACAAACAGCTCACCGACGCCGAACTGCGCGAACGCGAGGAGTTCGTCATCGAGGGCTGCTATCTGATGCGCGACCGTCTGCGCGGCACCGAGGTCCTCGAGAACTTCGGCATCCCGAAGGCGGAGGCCGAGGAGCTGAGCGAGCGCTCCGAGTTCCTGCACCTCTTCCGCCGGCTGCTCTTCAGCCGCATCGTCCCCTGTGTCAAGGACATCGGCCTGTGGGGCAAACGCCTCCAGCAGGCCTACGTCGACATGGGCGTCCTCGAACTGGGCGACTCCGACCTGGACCAGCTGATGGCCCAGGACGAGGAGATCGCGGAGAAGCTGGACGAGGAACGCTTCGCGGCGGAGGAGCGGGAGCGGGTGGCGGAGGTGGAGGAGGCGATCGAGCAGGGACGGCGCCTCGACGGCTGACCACCCGATCGGGGGAGGAGACGGCAGATGTGTCTCGGTAGGCTGGGCGCACCAGCAGACTCCGTCGCATGGGAGCACACATGAGCGCCGCGCGCGACTACGGGCTGGACGAGGACTACGAGTGGCCCCGTCCGCCGGAGGGCGGCTGGACGGCGGACGACCTGGACCGGCTCCCGAACCTGCCTCCGCACACGGAGCTGATCGACGGGAGCCTCGTCTTCGTGAGTCCGCAGACGAATTTCCACTCGCGCGCCGTCCGCCTGCTGGACAACGCTCTGCTGGATCAAGTACCGGACGAGCTGGACGTCATTCGAGAAATGACCATCAAGCTCGACAAACGCAATCGGCCGGAGCCCGATGTCCTGGTGTTCCGCGTGGATGCCGACACCGGCCCGAAGCAGACCTGGTACCGGCCGGAGGACGTCGTCATCGCCGTCGAGGTCGTCTCCGAGGATTCGGAGGTGCGGGACCGAGAGGTGAAGCCACGGAAGTACGCGCAGGCGGGCATCCCCCACTACTGGCGCGTCGAGGAAAACCAGGGCCTTCCCGTGGTCTACGTCTATGAACTCGATCCCGCCACCCGGGCCTACGGCCTGACCGGAATCTTCCACGACAAGCTGGAACTGGTCGTTCCGTTCCCCGTCGAGATCGACCTCACAGCCATCGACCGTCGTCGCTAGACCGAGCAGCCCAGCCCTTCCGGCACCTCGCCGAGCACCGGTTCCGAGGCTCCCGGCGGGAACGACGTCCGGAGGGTGAAGGCGTACGGGGTCGGGCCGTTGGTCCGCAGGTGGAGCAGGCGGGCCTCCGCCTCCGCCACGGTCGGGCGGTGTCCCGCCGGCACCCACCACAGTGCCGTCACCGCCTCGTCCAGGCGCTCGAACCTCCCCCACTGCCTGACGGCGTGGGGGGACCCCCACCCGTCGCCGGGCCGGCATCTCCCGGTGCCGCCCCTGGTACATGAACGCCTTCAGGGCATCGACGTCCCGCCACACCGTCAGATTGACGATCAGCCACCTGTCGTCGAAGAAGGGGATGTTCGTCGCGTTGCCGGACTCGTCCTTCAGGCGCCAGACGAAGCCGTCGGCGGCTCCCGTGTCGGCGTTCACCGGGTCGAGCGCGTCGACGAAGTCCTTTCACCGGGGCGAGTCCAGGGGGGCTTTGAGGCGGGCGCTGTCGATCTGGGCGAGTTCGTACGCAGCGTCAGAGATCATGCGTGCACGGTAGGAGGCCGGGCAGCCGGTAACCCCCGTCTCATCCCGTGGTCGGCGACCGCAGCACCGCCTCCATCACCGCCCGGGCGATCGGCGCCGCCGTACCGCCCCCGCTGATCTCGCCGCGCCGCGCCGACGAGTCCTCCACCACCACGGCGACCGCGACTTTCGGCTCCAGGGCGCCGTCCTTCTGGGCCCAGGAGATGCACCAGGCGTACGGCGTGCCGGAGTTGCCCGGGCCGTGCTGGGCGGTGCCGGTCTTGGCGCCCACCGTGGCCCCGGGGATCGCCGTGTTCCGGCCGGTGCCGTCGGTGACCACACCGGCCATCAGCTCCCGCAGCCGTGCCGCGGTCGTCGGGCGCATCACCTGCCGCGCCGGACGGGAGCCGGCCGCGGACACCGTGCCGCCGCTCCGGCGTGTCGTCCGTTCCACGAGATACGGCGTCCGCACCTGTCCGTCGGCGGCGACCGCCGCCGCCACCATCGCCATCTGCAACGGGGTGGCCCGCGTGTTGTACTGCCCGATCGACGACAGGGCCAGCTGCGCCTGGTCCACCTGGGTGTCGAAGGTGCTCGGCGACACCCAGAAGGGAATCCTCAGATCCTCGTCGTTGAAGCCGAATCCCTCCGCCGTGGCCCGCATGCCCTCCACCCCCACGTCCACCGCCAGCTTCGCGAACACCGTGTTGCACGACCACTGGAAGGCGTACCGCAGGGACGCGTTCTCGCAGCCGTCGGCCTCGTTGACCAGCTGGGTGGTCGTGCCCGGCAGCCGGTACGGATCCGGCGAGTCCGTCCGCGCGTCCAGGTCCTTCACCACGCCCGCGTCCAGCGCCGCCGCCGCGGTGACCACCTTGAACGTCGACCCCGGCGGATACGTCTGCCGCACCGCCCGGTTCAGCATCGGCTGCTCCGGATCCTGGTTCAGCCGCGTCCACGCCGCCACCACCTCCGGCCCGTTCCCGGACAGCTCCGAAGGGTCGTACGACGGCGTGGACACCAGCGCCAGAATCCGCCCCGTCAACGGCTCGATCGCCGCGACCGCCCCCTTGCGCGAGCCCAGCCCGTCGAAGGCGGCCCGCTGTGCGGCCGGGTCGAGCGTGGTCACCACATTGCCGCCCGGAGGGCGTGTCCGCGTGAGGTCCTGCCACAGCGGGAACACCGACAGCATCGGATCGGTCCCCGACAGCACGTCGTCCTCGGTGTGCTCCAGGAACGTCGTCCCGTACAGCTGCGAGGCGAACCCGGTGACCGGCGCGTACAGCGGCCCGTCCGTGTAGGTCCGCTCGTAGCGCAGCTGTTCCCCGGTGTCCATGGAGCCGGTCACCGGCCGGCCGCCGACCAGGATCTCGCCGCGCGGCTGCTGGTAACGGGCGATGACGGAGCGGCGGTTGGCCGGATTCCCGTTGTACGACGGCCCCTGCACCACCTGCAGCCACGCCGTGTGCGCCAAAAGCGCCACCAGCAGCAGGACGCAGAAGACGGCGGCATGCCGGATGTGCCGGGTCAACGGACACCCCCTCGCACGCTCATGGGGCCACCCTCCCGTCGTACTGACGACGCGCCACATGGCTCACCCGGATCAGCAGCGCCACGATCGTCCAGTTGGTGACGACCGACGAGCCGCCCTGCGCCAGGAACGGCATCGCCAGGCCGGTCAGCGGGATCAGCCCGGTCACCCCGCCCGCGATCACGAACACCTGGAGCGCCACCAGCGAGGCCAGACCGACTGCGAGCAGCCGGCCGAAGGGGTCGCGCAGGGCGAGCCCCGCCCGGTAGCCGCGCTCCACGAGCAGCGCGTACAGCAGGAAGACGGCGGCCAGCCCGGCCAGCCCCAGCTCCTCCCCGGCGGTGGCCAGGATGAAGTCGGACTTGACGGCGAAGCCGACGAGGACCGAGTGGCCGAGGCCCAGCCCGGTGCCGGTCATCCCGCCCGCCGCGAACGAGAACAGCGACTGGGCCACCTGCCCCGGTCCCTCACCGGCCTCGATGGACGCGAACGGGTGCAGCCACTCCCCGATCCGGTTGTGCACATGCGGCTCCAGCCGGCCGACCGTGACCGCCCCGGCCGCGGCGAGCAGCAGCCCGACCGCGATCCAGCCGGTGCGCCCGGTGGCGACGTACAGCAGGACGACGAACAGTCCGAAGAACAGCAGGGAGGTGCCCAGGTCCCGTTCCAGGACCAGCACCCCGACGCTCAGCAGCCAGATCGCCACCACCGGCCCGAGCACCCGGCCGGTGGGCAGCTGCAGCCGCCACACCTGCCGTCCCGCGTACGCCAGCGCACTGCGGTTGGCGGCCAGATACGCGGCGAAGAACACCGCCAGCAGCACCTTCGCGAACTCGCCCGGCTGGATGGACAGACCGCCGAACCGGATCCAGATGCGGGCGCCGTTGACGGCGGGGAAACAGATGGGCAGCGTGAGCAGCGCGAGCGCGACGACCACACAGACGTAGGCGTAGCGCTGGAGCCACCGGTGGTCGCGCAGCACGAGCACCACCAGGATGAACAGCGCCACGCCCAGCGTGGACCACACCAGCTGGGCGGGCGCGGCCTCGTCGCCCGGGGTCTCCAGGTCCAGCCGGTAGATCAGCACCAGGCCCAGCCCGTTGAGCAGCACCCCGATGGGCAGCAGCAGCGGGTCGGCGTACGGCGCCCGCAGACGCACCACGAGGTGCGCGAGCAGCGCGAGCACCCCGAGTCCGGCGCCGTACCCGGCGGCCCCGGGCGGGACGGTGCCGGACCGGGCCAGGCCGACGGCGCAGTAGCCGTACACCGGCAGCAGGACGGCGGGCACGATGAGGGCGAGTTCGACACCGCGGCGCCGGGGCAGGCGGACGGCGGGCAGGGGCGGGTCCGCCGCTGCCACGGGGGTTCCGACCTTGGTCATGTCCGGAACCTATACAAAAGACAGGTTTGTCCCTCTGAGCGCCGACACCAGCGTGGCGTGGGGGAGTGTCAGCACCAGCGCGGCGCGGGCCCGATGTTCTCGATGAACCGCGCCGGAGCCCACGCCCAGGCCCGGTCCGCGAGCAGGTACCACACACGGCCGCCGTACAGATCCCAGCCCGGTGTCCTGCAGAAGATCCAGACGATCTCGCCGGGCCGCGCGACCCGCAGCACCCGGCTGTCCCAGTCCGGCCGGCTGCGCAGGGCGACCCCGCCGCGGGCCACGACGATGCCCCGGGAGAAGCGGGGGACCCGGCCGCCGTGCACGCCGGTGGGCTGCGCGACCGCCCGGTGCACGACGGCGCTCGCACTGCCGCCGAGCTGGCCGCCCGCACCCACCGCTGTGCCGTCCGCTGAAG
>NZ_BAAAHG010000073.1:0-22617 GCF_039525155.1 Streptomyces thermoalcalitolerans
CATTGTAGGAGTAGGTTTTCCCGCTCTTGGTCTCCTTGGTTTCCTTCCAATACCAACCATCCTTCTTTCTAGTCCAGGACTCCTTGTGGGTGACAGGAACTCCGGAGAGCGAGTTGCTCGGCACACATGTGCTGGTGTTGCCACCACAGATTCCGTCCGGCCGAAGACCGGTGGGATCGGACAGGGTGACAGGGTTGTTGTTGGCATAGGTGTAGCCGTGCATCTGCTGAGGATCGGCCAGGTCCATGACCGGGTCGACGGAGATGAAACGGCCGATGGCAGGGTCGTATTCGCGGGCGCCGAGGTGGGTGAGACCGGTGACCTTGGTGTCGTCGGTGCCGCCGACGAAGCCCTTGGTGCCAGGCCAGGAGGCCGGCTCAGTGCCGCGTATTCCACCAAAGGGCAGAGTGCGGCGCTGCGTGAGTTCCTGAGTGGCGGTGTCGACGGCGAGCTGGGCGGTGCCGTGGTGGTCGGCGAGGGTGAAGAAGACACTGCCGTCGTCGGTCTGAACAGCCTGGTGACCGCCGCCCAGGTCGTAGTAGCGGGTGGCCTTGGGAGTGGTGGACCCCTTGGCCAAAGTGATTTCGGTGTTGCTGAGATAGAGCGTGGTCTCGGTGGGAGTACGGGCGATGAGACGGTTGCCGTCAGCGTCGTAGAGGTACTCGGTGACCTTGCTGCTGCCGCCTTCAACGGGCTCGGTCACCTTGGCCAGACGGCCCTCCGCATCCCAGGCGAGGGTTTGGGTGGTGCCGCTCAGAGTACGAGCGGTGGTGTTGCCGGCCTCGTCATAGCCGAAGGAGTCCTTCGCGGTACCGGTCGGGCCAGTGGTTGTGATGGAAGACAAGGTGTGCGGACGGGCGCTGCCGGCCGCCGGGTAGGTGTAGACCCGCTTGGTGTCCTTGGACGCATCACCGGTGGTGTCGTGAAGTATTTCCGTGGCCCGGTTGCCGACCAGATCGTAGGTGTAGGAGTGCCAGTACGGGGCCGGGCCTCCCAGGACGCTGCCGCTGGGTGTCTTCGCGCACTCGGTGCTGCTCTGCGTCCAGGCTTCGGTCAGGCGACGCAAGTAGTCGTAGGTGAAGCACTGGGTGTCGGTGCCGAAGCGGGAGACGTCCGAGACGGACAGAACGTTGCCTGCTTCGTCATAGCGGTACGTGCTGTTCTGGTCGACTCCGGCGATGTCCTGGCGGTCGACGCGGGAGGTGGCCAGACGCTGGGTGCCCCACTCATAAGTGTTAGTGACCCAGGTCGCCTTGCTGCCGCTGTTGGACAGTGTGTACTGCAGGGGCTTGCCGGTGAGGCTGTAGCTGGTGGTGACGTTCAGACGCTGGCTGCTGCCCATGGCGATGGGACGCAGGGTGGCGTCCTCATAGGTGTAGGACACGGCTACAGCCGACAGGGAGCCAGCCTTGGGATAACCGATTCCCTGCACCTTGCCCGAGACGTTGTAGCTGGTTGTCGACAGATAAGTGCCTTGCAGGCTGCCTTCAGAGGCCGGAATCGTGACGGAGGTACGCAGCGGCCGGTAGAGGCGGTCGTAGGCAACAATCTTGGTCGTATAGGCGTTGCCGTCGGCATAGCGAGTGGACTCCGCCAGATGACCCTTGGCACCGTTCAGGGTGTCGTACGTCCACGAGGCACGCAGAACGCCGGTGGCTGAGCCTTCCCTCAGCTCGGTCTTGCGACCGAGGTTGTCGTAGCCGTACCACAGTGCCGGAGTGCCGGGGCGTGCGTCCTTGGTGGTGACCAGCTGGCCACGGTCGTCATAGGTATTGGTGGTGGTGCCCTTGTCCGGGTCAGTGGCCGTCAGCTGGCGACCCTGCAGGTCATAGGTGTACGACCAGGTGTTGCCTGCCGGGTCAATGACCTTCGACAGCTCTCCTCGTGGTGTGTAGGCGTACTTGGTCGTGTCGTAGGAGGCCTCGGCGCTGCGGGCATGGTGCTGCCGCAGCTCGACGATCCGTTCACGAGCGTCGACGAGCGTGGTGGTGGCGGTACCGCCGACCGGCGGGATGACCGTGGTCCGGTCGCCGCCATGGATCGTCTTGGTGATTCCCAGTACGGTGCCGCCGTCGCCGTTGCCGGCAATCTGCTTGACCTCGGTCTGGCGGCCCAGGCCGTCGTAGGTGTAGCGGGTCTGAGTTTCCACGCTGAGGGCGTCTTCGGGTTTGAACAGCGTGGTGGAGGGTGCGCCTGTGGTGTAGTAAGTGGCGAACTCCTTGGCCTTCAGACCTCGTTCGTCGTAGAAGGTGTCAGTCAGCAGGCGCCCGCCGTCAGGTCCGGGATCCTGGGTCTGGCGAGGGCGCAGGAAACCGTCGTAGAGGATGTAGGAGGTGCGCTGGACGCCGTTGTTGCCGAGGGTCTTGGTGCCTATCGCAACCGGTTGGCCATCGGTGACGGTGTAGGTGAACTGGTAGGTCGGAGTCTGGCTGGTGAGCCGGTCGGCCAGCCACACCTTGGTCGATCGCCCCAGGGCGTCGTATGCGAAGTCAACAGTGTTGTTGTTGGTGTCGATCTGCTTCTGGGGCAGGCCGCGGAAGATGTCCTGGATGGTGGTCGTGGTCTGAGCGGTAGTCGCATCGCCCGCCTTGGCCGGAGGCGTGGTCACCTTCACGGTGGTGGCGAAGCCGGTTGCGGGGGTGTACTCGGTCGTGGTGGTACGACCGTCAGTGCGCGCAGTGCGCGTGAGTACGCCAGTGTCGGTGACGGTCACATTGGCGGTCAGATCGGTACTGGTCAGCTCCCGACCGTAGGCATCGTAGGTGGTTCCGGATTCCAGATAGACGGCGGTAGTGCCGTTGTACTGCTTCAGCACCGCGCTGGCTGTCGCGTCCCCCTTCGTGGGGACGGCATCGTATGCACCACCGTCGTAGGCAGTGCGCACGTCGGATATGACGTCGGCGGGGCGGCTGACGCTCGCACTGCAGGCCTTGGACACCTTCTCCTCCCGGGAAGGAAGAGTGAGGATGTTGTCGGCGGTGTTGGTGGCATAGGTGGTGCGCGTACAGATGTCGTCGGTGGCGGTGCTGACATCACCCCGGTCGTCGACCTGAGTGACCCGCCCGGCCACTGTGTCGAACTCGTTGTGGGTTTCGGTGATACGCCACTTCGCGCCGGCCCCGTCGTCCAGGGACGTCCACGTCTTGCTGCTCTTGGTTCCGGTGAAGTTGGCAGTGACGGTTCCCCAGCTGCGGACCTTCTTCGCGGTCTGGTGATGCCAAGGCCGGTTGACCGTCTTGGCCAGGATCTTGCCGCCGGGACCGGAGTAGCTGACGGTCTTGTAGGCGAAGCCGGCCGCGGACTCGTGGTCGGTGATCGGGTCGCCCTCTCCGTCCTCCAGGGTTACGGTCACGGACTTCGTTCCACCGCTGGTGTCCTTGCGGTCGCCGTCCATGCCACGCAGGAAGTAGGTGTCCTCCTGCGTCTTCATCGCCGAGGCGCCACCCTGGCCACCGGTCTGCACACGAACCTGTCCGTAGCCACGCCACTGCGACCAGGTCTTGAACTTCTCCTTGGTCAGACCGTCGTCATCGTCGTAGTGCCAGGCCGCACCACCCAGGTACTGGTAGGTGGTGACCTGATCCGGTGCCCCGCCGGTACGGTCGGTGGCGGTGACAGAGGTGACTACGTACTTGTTGAACCACTGCCGTTCGGGATCGTCCGATGTGCTGCCGCCGATGTATTGCGGGAAGCAGCGTGTGGTGTTGGTCTGCGGCGTCGGCAGCGCGTTCCAGTCACAGGCCGGTGCCGAGTAGTTGACGTCGATCTGGCCGCCGGATTCATCTGCGACCGTGGACAGGCGAGCCTTGATGAACGGCGCATAGCCATCACCGGTCTTGTCGAGACGGTTGACCAGTTGGGTGTAGGCGAAGGTCGTCTTCGGCAAGCTGATAGCAGGGGTTGCGGTGTGACCAGTGCGCTGGACGGAGTCCAGCAGCAGCTGGTAATCGGTGTCCGCCATGCCCCAACGGTGGGTCAGCTTCCAGGAGTCGACGTTCTGGTAGGCGCTGCCGTCGTAGACCTGGGTGGTCACCTCGGTGAGCCGCTTGCGGGTGAAGAACGCCGGGGAGAAGCGGCCCTTGTCACAGTCCTTGTCCGCGTCGCAGTTCAGGTCCCAGGGCGTGTCGTACCAGTAGGCGGCGTCCTTGTCGATGTCCGTGCAAGTGGTGGACGAGTTGGGCAGACAGCGCTCGGCATTGGTGAAACTGACTCTGGCCAGTGCCTTGGTGTCGTATACCGAGGAGGACTTCAGGCCGTACTCGATGCGGTCGAGGGTGCCGCCGCGTACGTAGCGGGTGTTGTCCTTGGCCTTCAGGTTGCGGCCGTAGGAGTTGGTCTCCTGGTTGTAGTAGTAGGCGATGGCGTTGCCGTGCGTGTCGACGACATAGTCGAGGTTCCATCGCCAGGCCTGCTGGCACCAGGCATCGGCGAACGACGAGGCGTGGCAGGGCTCGCCGGTGTCGTTGCCGAAGACGGGGACGGTCCAGGTGGAGTTTGTGGCCGGTTTGCCGTCCGTCCAGCCCGGCAGCCGGTTGTAGCCGAAGTAGTAGCGGGTGCCGTCCGGGTCGGTCAGACGCCAGTACTCGCCGTCGTTGTCACCGTTGCCGCGGCTGCTGGATACCAGACGATCGATCCTGGTGCCGTCGTCGTTCTTCAGCTTCCACGAGTTGGTCCCATTGGGAACCAGCTCGCCGCCCTTGCCGTTGAAGGTGAGGAAGGCGTTGTCGTATGCCCAGCAAAGGTCGCCCGGCTTATTGCCGTCGGCGTTCTCCACACCGTCGTCAGCGCAGGGCTTGTACTGGCGCTCGATGAAACCGGGCCACAGGTTGAAGCCGTCCCCCACCCAGGATGCCTGATTGTTGGTGTTGCCGGTACGCCCGTCGACGGTCCCCGACGAGTACGCCAACTCGACCGTGGGAGTCAGGCTGCCGGGGACGTCCGGCACCTGCATGTCGTACGACCAGACGAAGTCACCTGTGTTCAGACTGGTTTCCCAGGTCGCCGATGGTGAAAGCGGCGTGGCTTTGTAGTCACCGTTCGCGCTGTTCTCCTCCGCCACAGCGGCGAGCACCGTGAAGGCGCTGGTGCCGAGAGTCACGCTCCGCGCGGTAAGAGTCTGTTTCTCGGTGTCGTTGATCGTCTCGACTGGCTTACTGGTGCGGCACTGGGCCTTGTCCGGGGTGGTCAGCGCGCACGCCGGCAGTTCGACCAGGGTCAGACGGGAGGCGTAGCCACCACCGTATGCCTCGGCAAAGCCGGAGTAGTCGAGCGTGGCTCGCACCCTGCCGCCCCGGCCTGCCTCACCGTTCTTGCCTCTGCTCTTCGAACGCAGAGTGAAGAGCAACCCGTCGACGTTCGCCTTCTTCGCGGCCTCGCGGTCAAGGACACGCGCCTCGACCGCACCACTCGCCGACTTGGCATCGGAAATGCCCTGTGTATCCAGTGCCAGCGGCAGCCCCTTGGCACGGGCGGCCTTGGAAACAGCGCTCCTCGAAGCGGTGGCGGGCAGCTCGACCGATGCCGTCGCTTCTTTGGGCCAGGCCGCGTCAGGTGGTGTCCGCGGAATACGCGGTCCCTTCATCAGGGTGCGTGGTTTGGTCTTGCCCGCTGAGCCGGGTATCGGCTTCTCGGACCGGGGAAGGGCAGGACGCCCCTTCCCGTCATCCGCCACGGCAGCCGACTGGGCCACTCCCTGCAGGAGCGTGCCGACCATGACCGCAGCCGAAACGAGTGCGACGCGTCGCCGCAGCGTTCTGAACCGCTTGCCCGATCTGCCGTTCATCCCATCCTTCGTTCTTCACTACGAGCCCAGCCTGCGTATCGCGAGCAGGCCGGAGCGGAAGTTGAGTGCAAAGTCGCGGGTTTTGCGGCGGCCGGAAGGTCACAGGCCGCCACCGTTGCGTCAGTAGTCGCCCGGTACCTCGGTGTCCATGCCGGGCAGTCCCTCGGCCAGTCGCCCGATCTGCGCCTTGCTCAGCACTCCCTGGAAGGCCCACACATCGGATACCGCGCCAGGCCAGTACTGGCCCCAAGTGCCTGTCCCCGTTTTGGCCCGGCCGAGTTGCATCGGCTGTGCCGACTTGAACGAGAGCACGTCATCCGCCCACGAGAAGCTGTCCCTGCAGGTCGTGTCGTTCGATGCGCCGTCTTCTTCCGTGTCCGCGCACGCGACCTCTTCCAGCTCGCCGTTCACATACAACGACAGTTGCTTGGCGAACCCGTCATAGACCAAAGCCACATGTGTCCAGTCGCTGACACTGAAGAACTGCCCGTTGTCGACCTGAGTGACTGCGGAATCGGCGGTGTCGGCAGCCGCCATTGTCAGCCGCCACCGTCCCGGCTCCTCGGGGGAGTCACCGGGCTCGTAGCGCACCGTGAACGCACTCTGCGACGTGCCGGGCACGCTGAGAAGCGTCGCGCTCTGCTCCGGAACCGCCGCCGCCTGCACGAATGCGGCAACCGTGAAGCTGGCGCTGGTGTCCACCGGCACCGTGGACGTCACTCCGTAGTCGTCGACACCGTCAAGAATCACGCCACCGTCGACCCAGCCGGAGTCGAGCTGCGCACCGCCGTACAGCGTCATGGCGTTGCCTGAGGCAGAGGCGTCCGGAGTCACCAGCGGGGAGCCCGACGCTGCCTCGAACTTCCACCGGCCCTTGACCAACGGTCGCTGCTGGAAGATCTGGCGGACCTCGTCGTCGGCGACCGGTCGGTCGAAGAGCCGTACGTCGTCGATGCTCCCGGGGAAGTAGTCGACGTAATCGCCCTTCCAGATGGTGCGGCCGACCTGCACGGGTCCCTGGGCCTCCCAGGTCTTGGGGGCGGCGGCGCTGCCCTGCAGTTGTCCGTTGACGTACAGGCGGATCTGCTGGGCGTCGACGTCGTGGACCGCCGTGAGGTGAGTCCACTCGCCGGGCCGTGCGGGCTGTGTGGCCCGCACCCGCTGGTCGCGGATGTTGCCCGACTCGACGTCCTCCAACGAGGTGCGCAGGGACCAGGTGTTCACCTCGGCCTCGTAGGAGAGGTAGAACGGGCTGTAGTAGGTGCCGCTCTGGCTGAGCACGGTGCGGTTGCCGCTGGTGCCCCCCTCGGGCAGCTTCGCCCAGGCGGAAAGGGTGTACGAACGAGCCGTGTTGAGCACGGGCAGGTCCGTGGCCGCGTAGCCGCTGTTCCCGTCCAGCTTCAGGGCGCTGCCCGCGACTCCGCTCTCCCCCAGAGTGGCGCCTCCGTGCAGGGTCAGCGGCTGCTCGGCGGCCGTTCCGACCGTTTCCTGTGCGCCGGCCCCCTCGTCCAGCGGGAAGACGGCCCGGGCCGGGCGTCCGGTCGTGAGTTCCTGGTCCTGGTACAGCCGCCCGACCTCGGCCGTGCTGACCGCCCGGTCGAAGATCCGCAGGTCGTCGACGGTGCCGGGGAAGAAGGACTTGTGGACACCGCTGTAGATGCCGGCACCCAGCTGAAGGCCGCGGCGGGCCTCCCAGGCGGTGGTGTACGCGGTGGCGCCGACCTGCTTGCCGTTCACATGGAGCCGCAGCTGCTTGGCCTTGCCGTCGTACACACCCACCAGGTGGGTCCACTCGCCTGCCTTGGCGTCTCCGGGTGCGGCGGCCATGGCCCGGGCGATGGAGGCCCCGGGTGTGTCGGAGGTGTACTGGTTGAACACCCAGCGGTCGTAGGACCGGGAGTAGTACAGCTCGAAGCCCGGGGAGTGATTGCCCGGCTGGGCGGCGATGATCGCCGCTGCCGTCGGCATCCGGTCGAGCCGCACCCAGGCCGCGACGGAGAAGCTGTCGGAGGTGTCCACCACGGTGAGGTCGGAGGCGGCGTACCCGGAGGTGCCGTCGAAGTGCAGTCCGGTGCCCTTCTTGCCCTCGGCCCCGAGGGTGGCGCCACCGTGCAGCCGGACGGTCCGCGGTGCGGTCGTGGACGCGGCGGTGGTGGCGCCGGCGCCCTCGTCCAGTTGCCAGGTCGCGCGCTCCGGCTGGCCGGCCTTCACCCGGAACTGGTAGGTCCTCACCTCGGATCCGTTGCCTGCCTGGTCGAATGCCTGGGCGGTGATGAAGTTCAGGCCCGGCTTGGCCGGCAGCAGGCGCACGGACTTGGCCGCGCCGCCGGTGGTGGTGATCTGCTGCGCCGCGCTCGGGTCGGTGTTGAACCCGTAGCGGTAGCGGACCACGTCCGTCGAGGAGGAGCTCAGGGTGAAGGTGCCGTACTGGCCGACTCCGTCGTACCAGGGGTCCTCCGGGTCCTCCGGGTTCGAGGCCGGGTACTCGCCCGAGGTGATCGATGGTGCCTTGGGGATGCTGGTGTCGTAGTAGAAGTAGCAGGACGTCGGGTCACCCGCGTGCGACCACGGCGAGTACTGGGCCCCGTCATAGCTGCGCACGTACCAGTGGATCTGTTTGTTCTGCGGCACAGTGGACGGCAGGCTGATCGAGAAGCTGGACCCGGACTTCTTGAACGAGGTGAGCGCCGGCTTCCACCGGGCGATCAGCCCCTTGCCGTCCCCGGAGTCCCACTTCGCCTCGAACTGCACCGCGACGTTGTCGCCGTCCGGGTCGGTGATGTTGTTGGCATAGATCTTGCCCAGGGTGCGCACCCGCGCCGCGTCGGCCGGCTTCTTGCAGGCGCCGCCGTACTCCATGGTCAGCTGCGACATCTTCACCTGCGGCGGCGGCCGGTTGTACTGCACCCGCAGAAACGCCTTGTCCGAGAACCGCTTCCAGGCGTAGCCGTCCGTCTCGCTGGCCGCCCGCAGCCCGAACGTCATCGTCGAGCTCTTCTTGTCGGCGGCCGCCTGCACCGCCGCTTTCACATTGAATTCGGCGTCCTTGGCCGCACAGCCCGTGTAGCCGTAGGCGAACGACTTCGACGCCAGTTCCTTGATCCAGAAACCTGAGGCGTTCTGGCTGTTCCACGTCGTCGACGAGGAGATGTCCTTGGTCTGCCACAGCTCCACTGCTCGCGCCGAGCACGAGGCCGACCAGGTGTTGCGGACCACGAACTCCGCCGACAGGATCGACTTGCCCGCGAACGTCGAGGTCGGGATCCGGTAGAACAGGCGCTTGGTGTCATGCGGAGCGCAGTAGGACCAGTTGCAGTAGCCCAGACCGGCGTCCGAGGCACCGTTGAACTTCCACTGCGGGGAGGACGCCCAATACTTCGACACCATCGTCCACGCCGATGCCTTCGGCGTGTACCACTGCGGGTCGATGTAGACGGGGTAGGTGGTGTCGGCGCCCCTGAGGACGTCGGTGTCCGGGGTCAGCACCACTTCCTTCTGCCCGGCCGTCACCGCCACGTCCACCGGCGCCAGCTTGCCCGACTCCGCCGCACCCGGCTCGCGGTCCCCCGCGGCCTGCGCACCGGACCTGGCGGCTCTCGACGCCGCGGAGGCGCGCGACGCTGCTGCCTGCTCGTCGGCGCTGGAGTCCCACATCATCGGCTTCGGCGCCTCGAACACCGCACCGGCGGCACCCTTGTCGACGGCTTCCAGTCCGCCCTGGTCGGTTTCGCGCACCTCCAGCCCCGACGCCGACAGCTTCATCCGCAGCTCGGCCAGCTCCGGGCTCGCCGCGGCCTGCGCCGTCTTGACCACCAGCAGCTGGGTGAAGCCATCCTCCTGCGCGGTCATCCGCAGATCCACATCCGGCAGCACCGACGGATACGTCGCCACCGCACCGTCCAGCCGGGGCTTCGGCAGCGGGGTCGGCCACGTCAGGCTCAGCTCCCGCCCGGCACGCCGCATGCGCACCAGCGGCGCCGTCCCACCGCCTCCGGAGAACTCCACGTCCACCGTCGCTGCCTTGGGTGTCACCGTTCCCTCGTCGGTCGTCACCAGGCTGGTGTCCACCCGCTTCCAGCCGCCCGGATCACGGACCCAGACCGGACGCAGATATTCCTGCGCCTGCAGATGACCCTCCGGCGTGGCGAACACCTCGCGGGACTCCCCACGCAGGGCGGAGATCTCCACCGGCTTCCCCGTACGCCTGGCCTCGGCCAGCGCGTCCGCCTCCGACATGCCACCGGTGGTCGTGGTGGTTCCGGCACTCCGCGGCGCCGCCGGCACGTCGGCCGCGGCCTCACCGCTCAGAGTTGGAATCGCCCCACAGCCAACGTCACGCTCAGTAGCGCCCCGATGGCTCTGCTCCCGCCCCGCAATCGGGTCCACACGCTTGTTACACCCCACCCACAGTGCTTTCACAGTTGTCTGCCCAACTAAGGCGTGTGAGCTGACGGGAGGTCAACTGACAGAAAAAGGGCATCAGTTGACCCAAGATCAGCAAGCGGATGTGACAATCGGCACGTTTACTGAATTGATTAAGATCAGGTAAAGCTTTGGTCTCCGTCGGATCCCCCGCCCAAAGCTTCTACTCCTGTGAGCGAAGCGCGATCAGCCGCCTTCATTCGTTACGCTGCGTAACCAAACGCGACCGGCCACCCCGCAGGCGCGCAGCAGTGCACACAGCCCGCCGGTGAGCAGCGCGGCCGACGGAGGTGAAGCCGGGGACCAGGGTGAGCAAGGGGGAACAAGAAGGGGGAACAAGGGGGAACAGGATGATGCGGGCGTAGTGGCTCCCTCTTCCTCCCCCCGCTCCTCTGCGACGGCACTCCGCACACCCGCGCCCCCTCGTGGGCATGCCGTCCGTGAGGGCGCCGGGATTGGGGCACGGCGGCACTCTGAAGGCGACGGGCGGCCCCACCGCCGAGCCTGCGGGCCCAGGGCGGGCTCCGCCGTCGGGGCCGTCGGCGGCCCGGAGCGGCCGTTCAGGGCCTGTGGCCGGGCCGAGGGCTGGGCCGCAGGCCCTTCCGCCGATGCAAAAGCCCGGAGTCGTCAGGCGGAGATGCCGTCGATCCGGGCCAGGACGTCGTCCGCGCCGTACGGCTGCAAGTAGGGCAGCCAGCGCGGGTCCCTATGGCCGGTGCCGATGATGCGCCAGGCCAGGCCGGTGGGCGGGGCCGGCTTGTGGCGCAGGCGCCAGCCGAGTTCGACCAGGTGGCGGTCGGCTTTGATGTGGTTGCAGCGGCGGCAGGAAGCCACCACGTTGTCCCAGACGTGCTTGCCCCCGCGTGAGCGGGGGACGACGTGGTCGACGCTGGTCGCGACGCCGCCGCAGTACATGCACCGGCCCCCATCGCGGGCGAAGAGCGCTCGCCTGGTCAGAGGAACGGGTCCCCGGTAAGGAACCCGCACGAAACGCTTGAGCCGGACCACGCTGGGTGCGGGGACGGTGAGGCTTGCGCTGTGCAGATAGGCGCCGGACTCCTCGAGGCAGACTGCCTTGTTCTCGAGGACGAGGACGAGCGCGCGGCGGAGAGGTACGACGCCGAGCGGCTCGTACGACGCGTTGAGGACCAGGACATGCGGCACGGGTGCCTCCTTGTACGCCTGCGGCGCGTGGCTCGCGCCGGGGCTGCCTGGAGTAAGTTTCCCCTCTCGCCTGGTGAGCGCGCCACCATGTCACGGTAACGGGCCGGGAGTGTTTTCGACCACACCGGATCCGGCCCCAAAGCCGCCATCCTGCCTCACGACCTGCTCAAAAGCGGCCCGGCACCCCCCTTCGCGGGCCCTCCTGGGAACTTCACACCATTCCCCTCGCTGTGCCCCGTTAGTGTGGTGGTTCTGCCCGTCCGGTGACCTCTTCGTGACCCCGACGACATCGATTCCTTGCCGGAGGGTGGATGCACCTGGAGGTACCTGCCGTGTCCTTGCCCGCCGTCCTGCCGGCCGCCGGTTCTTCGCCGTCGCCCTCCCCGTCGGAGACGCCGGTCCTGACGGTCCCCTCGCTCCAGGACGCGCACGAGAGCGCGACGAACGCCGCCAGCTGGGTCGAGCAGAACTGGTCCACGTGGCTGGCGATCGGCCTGAGGGTCCTGCTGATCCTGGTGATCGCGGCAGTGCTGAGAAACGCGGTCCGCCGGGCGATCACCAAGCTCATCGACCGCATGAACCGCACGGTCCAGGCGGTGGACGGCACCGCGCTGGGCGGGCTGCTGGTCAACGCCGAGCGCCGCAGGCAGCGCTCTCAGGCCATCGGCTCGGTGCTGCGCTCGGTGGCGAGCTTCCTGATCATGGGCACCGCGGCCCTGATGGTGCTGGCCACCTTCGAGATCAACCTGGCCCCGCTGCTGGCCTCGGCCGGTGTGGCCGGTGTGGCGATCGGTTTCGGTGCCCGCAACCTGGTCACCGACTTCCTCTCCGGCGTGTTCATGATCCTGGAGGACCAGTACGGCGTCGGCGACACGATCGACGCGGGCGTGGCCTCCGGCGAGGTGATCGAGGTCGGCCTGCGCGTGACCAAGCTGCGCGGTGCCAACGGTGAGATCTGGTACGTCCGCAACGGCGAGGTCAAGCGCATCGGCAACCTCTCCCAGGGCTGGGCGACGGCCGGCGTCGATGTCACCGTCCGGGCGGACGAGGACCTGGACAGGGTGAAGGCCATCCTCGACGAGGTCGCCGAGAGGATGGGCAAGGAGGAGCCCTGGAACGAGGTCCTGTGGGGCCCGATCGAGGTGCTCGGCCTGGACAGCGTGCTGATCGACTCGATGGTCGTCCATGTCTCGGCCAAGACCATGCCGGGCAAGTCGGTGGCCGTCGAGCGCGAGCTGCGCTGGCGCATCAAGCGGGCCTTCGACGCGGCCGACATCCCCATCGTCGGCCGCTCGACCGCCCCGGGGGCGGAGGAGGAGCCGGCCCCCGATCCCACGGCCGGCATGGCGCCTCCCTCGGCGTACGCCAACCCCACCTCCCCGCAGTCGCAGGCGGCCTCGCCGATTCCGCCGCAGCCGCCGTCGCTGACCAAGTGACCGGCTCCGGGCCGGTCGGCACGGAGGTCGGCACGGAGCAGCCGACCCGGAGTGGAACGGTTCAGCACACGTGTTTGACTGAAGAGGGGTGGGCTCCCGGCGCGGTGCGCCGGCCATGGGGTCCGTCGTACCGCCGAAAGGCCCGGCGCGGGCATGGTCCGGCACCGGCGCGGCAAGAAAACCAGCGAAGCCAGCGACGAGCGCCGAACCCTCAGGGAGCCGGTGATGACGCAAGGGGGACCCCACCGACATGACCGTTCCCGTCGGCTGGGTGTCCTCGTCCCGCCATCGGGCCGGCACCGGCCCCGGACCCCGCGCCTGAGCCGTCTGCGGTGTCCCGCGCCACGTCCGGGCCGGCCGCGGGATCCGGACCGCCCCGACCGCTCCCTGCCGCACCACCTCTTCCCGCCCCTGCGACGGTCCCGCCGGGCCCTCAGGACGACGGGGCCCGCGACGTGCCCCGGGGGAACCTCGGCGAGCCGCTTCTCCTCCCGGCTCCGTGCCCCGCGCCGGACACGGCCCCGTTCCCCGGGAGCCGCATCGGGCCCCGGGCGCCGCACCGTCCTCCGCAAGACGCTCCGCAGGCGCTTCGCCGACGCGTCGCGCTCGCCCGGGCAGAAGGGTCGCAGATGAAACTCACCGTGATCGGCGGCGGCTCGACCTACACCCCCGAACTCGCCGACGGCTTGGCACGGCTCAGAGACGCCCTCCCCCTCGAGGAACTGGTTCTCGTCGATCCGGCGACGGACCGCCTGGAGCCGGTCGCCGGTCTGGCCCGCCGCATCTTCGCCCGCCAGGGCCACGACGGCCGTATCGTCACCACCTCCGACCTGGACCGGGCCGTCGACGGCGCGGACGCGGTCCTGCTCCAGCTGCGCGTCGGCGGTCAGGCGGCCCGCGAGCAGGACGAGACCTGGCCTCTCGAGTGCGGCTGCGTCGGCCAGGAGACGACGGGCGCCGGCGGTCTGGCCAAGGCGCTGCGCACGGTCCCGGTCGTCCTGGACATCGCCGACCGCGTCCGCCGTGCCAGTCCCCACGCCTGGATCATCGACTTCACCAACCCGGTCGGCATCGTCACCCGCGCCCTGCTCCGGGCCGGCCACAAGGCGGTCGGCCTGTGCAATGTGGCGATCGGCCTCCATCGCAAGTTCGCCGCCCTGCTGGGCGTCGCCCCCGCCGAGGTCCATCTGGACCATGTGGGCCTGAACCACCTCACCTGGGAGACGGCGGTACGTCTGGGCGGCCCGGAGGGCAAGGACGTACTCCCCGACCTGTTGGCCGACCACGGCGACACGATCGCCGAGGACCTCCGTCTGCCCCGCCCGCTCCTGGACCGCCTGGGCGTGATCCCCTCCTCCTACCTGCGCTACTACTACCTGCACGACAAGGTCGTGGAGGAGATGCGCACCAGACCCTCCCGAGCGGCCGAGGTGGCGGCGCTGGAGCGCGAGCTGCTGACGCTGTACGGCGACCCGGCGCTCGACGAGAAACCGGCCCTGCTCGCCAGGCGCGGCGGCGCCCACTACTCGGAGGCGGCGGTGGACCTCGCCGCGGCGCTCCTGGGCGGCGAGGGCAGCGCACACCAGGTGGTCAACACCTTCAACCGGGGCACCCTGCCCTTCCTCCCGGACGACGCGGTGATCGAGGTGCAGGCGGCGGTGGGCCCCCAGGGCGCGGCTCCTCTGCCCGTCTCCTCCGTCGATCCCCTCCTCGCGGGTCTGATGGCGAACGTGGCGGCCTACGAGGACCTGGCCCTGGACGCGGCCCTGCACGGGGGCCGGGACCGTGTCCTCCGCGCCCTGCTCTCCCATCCCCTCGTCGGCCAGTACGAGTACGCCGAAGCCCTCACCGACCGGCTGATCGCGCACAACCGGGAGTACCTCGCGTGGGCCTGACCGCGAGCGTCCTCGCCATCGACGCGGGCAACAGCAAGACCGACGTGGCGGTCGTGACCGCCGAGGGAGAGGTCCTCGCCACGGCCCGCGGCGGCGGATTTAGGCCGCCGGCCGTGGGGGTGGAGGCGGCGGTGGACGCCCTGGCGGAGACGGTCGGCCGGGCCTGTGCGGCGGCGGGGGTCGCCTCGGCCGGCCATGTCTCGGCCTGTCTGGCCAACGCCGATCTGCCCGTCGAGGAGCAGCAGCTGGCGGCCGCCCTGCACGCACGCGCGTGGGGCACGACGGTGGAGGTCCGCAACGACACCTTCGCGGTTCTGCGGGCGGGCGTGACCGAACCCCGCGGTGTCGCCGTCGTCTGCGGCGCCGGCATCAACTGCGCCGGCATGCGCCCGGACGGCCGCACCGCCCGTTTCCCGGCCCTCGGCCGCATCTCCGGCGACTGGGGCGGCGGCTGGGGTCTGGCGGAGGAGGCCCTGTGGTACGCGGCCCGGGCGGAGGACGGCCGCGGCGAGGACACCGCCCTGGCCCGCGCCCTCCCCGCGCACTTCGGGCTGCCCTCCATGGACGCGCTCATCGAGGCCCTTCACCTGAAGCGCATCGACCGCCGCCGCTGCGGCGAACTGACCCCGGTGCTGTTCCGCACGGCCGCCCGGGGCGATCCCGTCGCCCGCTCGCTCGTCGACCGTCTGGCACAGGAGGTGGTGACCATGGCCACGGTGGCCCTGACCCGCCTCGACCTGCTCGACGAGGAGACACCGGTCCTCCTGGGCGGCAGCGTCCTGGCCGCCCGTCACCCCCAGCTGGACGCCGCCGTCCGCGACCTGCTGTCCGCCCGGGCCCCCAAGGCGGTCCCCCGCGTGGTCACGGCCGCCCCGGTCCTGGGCGCGGCCCTGCTCGGCCTGGACCGCGTGGGCGCGCCCGCGCAGGCCCAGCAAAAGGTGCGGGCCCACTTCGAGCGGTGAGCCCCGGAAGCGCTGGGATCTCGAAGGCGATGGGCCTTCATGAGCCTTCAAAAGCAATGAGTTCTCAGAAGCGGTGATCCCCCGGAACGCGCACAGTCCCGAACACACACGGCCCGGAACACGCACGGCTCGGAGCACGCGCGGAATGAGGGCCGCCCGCAGCCGTCCGGTCCCGGTCCGCCCACGCTCCCGCAAGCGCCCCGCCGGCGCCCCGCCGGCGCCCCGGCGGCACCGCCGAAGACGCCCGCCTCCGGCCCGCAACGCACCGCGGGACACACCACCGGTTCAGGGGAACCGAACCGATTCTCCCGGCGTATTCATGGGCATGGGGTGGTGCGAGGCATCTACGCTGCGGCATCGACACGCACGGTGACGGATGACCACGGGGGAGGTCACGGTGACACACTCACCGACGAGGCACACGGCACCGCCGACCGCGTATCCGCCCACCCTGCCGGCGGTCCCCCCGCAGCCCGCGCCCCCGCCCCCGCGCCGTACGGCCCTGGCGGAAGCCGTGGAGCGCCTGCGTCACGCCGCCACCACGGAACCCGGCCGTCTCCGCGTCATCGGCGCCGCCCTGGCCCTTCTCGTCGTGGCCTTCGGTGCCGTCACCGCCGTGCAGGCCACCGAGCGTGCCACGGCCGCCGACGACGTCCTGCACCGCAGTCAGCCCCTCAGGTCCGACGCCGCGGACATCTACCGCTTCCTCGCCGACGCCAACACCATGGCGACCAGCGGCCATCTGGCCGGTCTTCAGGAGACGGCGGCCACCCGTGAGCGCTACGAGTCCGACATCCGCACGGCCGCCGCCAAACTCGCCACCGCCGCCGCCAACTCCGCTCCCGGCTCTCCCTCCGCCGCCCTCATCACCGAGCTCAACGAGCTCCTGCCCCGCTACAAGGGCCTGGTGGAGACCGCCCGTGCCAACAACCGCCAGGGCTTCCCGGTCGGCGGCGCCTATCTGCGGGCCGCCAATGACACGATGCAGAAGAAGATGCTCCCGGCGGCCGAGGAGCTGTACCGGAAGGAGAACCAGCGGCTGAGCGCCGACTACGCGGAGGCGACCTCGTACCCCTGGGCCGCCATCGCCCTCGGCGTCGTCGCCCTCGCGGCCCTCGGCTGGGCCCAGCGGCGCCTCTATCTGCGGACGAACAGGGTGCTGAACCACGGTCTGGTGGCCGCCACCGCGGCCGCCGCCGTCGTCCTGCTGTGGCTGGTGACCGGCCACAGCGTCGCGCGTGCGGGCCTGGACGACTCCCGCGCCCACGGGGTGCGCTCGCTGAATGTGCTGCACGACGCCCGTATCGCCTCCCTCAAGGCCCGCAGCGACGAGAACCTGACCCTCGTCAGCCGCGGCGCGGAGACCAAGGAGCTGGAGGACGGCACGGTCATGGACGCCTACGACTGGGCGTTCGGCCAGGAGATCGACAAGCTCGCGAAGGCCCTGGTCCACGCCGACCGCCTCGCCGACGACACCGCGGGCCGCAAGCCCGTACGGACGGCGAACGCGGCGATGAAGGTCTGGAGGTCCCGGCACGAACTGGCCCGTCAGGCCCATGCCTCCGGTGACTACCAGAAGGCACGGGACCGGGTCGTCGGCACCGGGGCCCGCGGCCAGTCGACGGGTGAGTGCTTCGACACCATCGACGCCTCGCTGGCGTCGGCGCTCGCCCACGAGACGGACGAGTTCGAGCGGGCCGCCCGCGCCGGCGCGGCCGCGACGACCGGTCTGCCCACCGGTTCCGCGGTGCTCGCGGTCCTCGGCGCGGCCGGAGTGGTGCTCGGCATCGGACGCAGGCTGTCGGAGTACCGGTGAAAGGGGGCAGGGTGATGCGAGCACGGCGTCCGCGGGCCGGCCTGAGGGGGTGGGGCGGCGTGGGTGCGACGGCGGTCGTCTGCGCCCTGGTGCCGGCCCTCGCCCTTCTGCTGCCCCGCACCCCTCCGCACCCGGCCGACGGCCCCGCCCCGGGCGGCCGGAAAGCGGCGCACGGCACCCGGGTCACGGCGGACGCCTGCCAGGACGGCGAGGCCCACCACCAGAGCCTGTTCCCCTCGAGCGCGGACGGCCCCACCCTCGCCGCCATCAGGGCGCGCGGCCATGTGGCGGTGGGCGTCGACCAGGACAGCTACCGCTGGGGCTACCGCAACCCGAACAACCCCACCGGCGAACTGGAGGGCTTCGACATCGACCTGGCGCACCGCATCGCCGAGGACATCCTCGGCGACAGGAACAAGGTCCGGTTCAAGGCCATCCCCACCAACGAGCGCATCTCCGCGATCAGAAGCGGCCGGGTGGACATGGTGGTGCGCACCATGACGATCACCTGCGACCGTCTGAAGGACGTGGCGTTCTCCGCGCCGTACTTCCTGACCGGTCAGCAGGTCCTGGCCCCGAAGACGTCGAAGATCACCGGGTACGACGCATCCCTGGCCGGCCGGAAGATCTGTTCGGCGGCCGGCTCCACGGCCCACGACCGGCTGTCCGCCGACAAGAAGAACGGCCGGCTCCCCGCCTCCACCGACATCTCCACCACCGTCCCCAACCAGCTGGACTGCCTGGTGAAACTGCAACTCGGCGAGGTGGACGCGGTGGTGACGGACAGTGCGCTCGCCGCCGGCCAGGCCGCGCAGGATCCCACGGTGGAGCTGAAGGGAAAGAGCTTCACCAGGGAGTTCTACGGCGTGGCGATGAAGCGGGGCGCCGACGACCTGGTGCGCCGGGTCAACCGAACACTGGAGAACTACCGCGAGGACGGGGGCTGGAAGGCGTCGTACGACACGTGGTTGTCCGCCACGTTGGGTAGGGACTCGTCGTCGGCGGTCCCGCCGACGGCGAACTACCGGTGACAGACGGAACACGAATGCAGCGAGAGGTGATCGATGAGCGTCACGGACCCCGTCGGGCCGGTGATGGACCGGGACGAGGTGGACCGTGCGCTGGCGCGGCTCGGCTCGGAGCACGAGGCCATCGAGACCTCGCTTCTCGCCCTGCAGGACCACGCGGGCCGCAGGCTCCTGGAGGGCGCCGAGCTGACCGGTGTGACCAAGGAGCGCTGGGCGGCGACCGAGGCGTCGATCGCGCTGCTGTGGACGTACTTCGACGCCTACAGCGACGCGCTGCGCACCGCCCGTGAGATCCGTGCCCGCCGCCGCTGGTCCAGCCGCGAGGACCTGGTGGAGCTGACCGAGCTGCTGCGCGGCGAGCCGGTCACCATCGCCGGCTCGGCGACCGCCACCGCAAACGCGCCGACCCTGGCCGGCCAGGGCAGGCTGAGCCGGCGCTTCTCCCTGGCCGCGCTGGTGGAGCAGATGAACGAGCTGTACGCGGCCGCCCTGGACGTGGTGATCGCCGCCGACACGGTGTGGTCGGCGCTGCCCGCCCGGATCGATCTGCTGGCCGCGGAGCTGCGGCGCACCCGCCGGCTCGCGCACTCGGTCGGCGTCCGCCCCGGCGAGCATCCCGCGGGGGACGACCTGGAGCGCATCACCCGCACGCTGACCAGGCTGCGCGAGGAGGTGATCTCCGACCCGCTCGCCTTCTGGGTGCCGGCGCGGGGCAGTTCGGCACCGGGCGGCGGCCGGCCGGACACCACGGTGTACGACCGTGAGGCGCGGGCGCTGGAGGAGGTGCGCCGGGAGATCGACGCCGTGATCGGAGTGCGGCAGGACGCCGAGCAACGGCTGATCAGACTGCGGGACCTGCTCTCGCGCGCGGAACGTACGCTCGCCGAGGCGCGCACCGCGCGGGGCGAGGTGCTGGCGAAGATCGCGGCGACGGAGGTGCCGGTGGTCAGCGGCCCGCCGATCGCGCTGCAGGAGCAGCTGGCGCTGGCCGCCGAGTACCGCAGACAGGGCCAGTGGCACCGGCTGTCACCGCTGCTGGACTCCCTGGAGCAGAAGGCGGAGGACGAACTGCTGCGTGCCCGCGAGTCGTTGACGGCGGTCACCGCGCCGCTGGCGATCCGCGCCGAGCTGCGCGGCCGGCTGGACGCCTACAGGGCGAAGGTGAACCGGCACGGTCTGGCGGAGGACCCGCTGCTGGCCGAGCAGTACGACGTGGCACGGCGCATGCTGTGGAGCGCGCCCTGCGACCTGCGGGTGGCCGAGCAGGCCGTGCTGCGCTACCAGCAGGCGGTGGCCGAGGCGCTCGGCGCGCGGATGCCGGAGCAGGGCGGGCCTCAGGGCGGTGACGGCAGGGGGGAGCCATGAGTCGGGCGGGGCAGGCGTGCCAGCGGCCGGAGTGCCAGGGCACGTACGAGGACGTGGGCGGCGGCGAACTGTACTGCGACACCTGTGGTCTCGCGCCGGTCGTCTCGGCGACCGGCGCGCTGGGCTCACCGCCCACCGAGGTCATGGGGAGTGCCAAGGGCCTGCGGGGGCCGGCGGGCGGCCCGGCCTCCGGTGCGCGCACCTCCCGTACGTCGTCGCGGTCGACGGGCTCCTCCCGGTCCCGTCGCTCGGTGTCGGGACGGCTCTCGCTCTCGGCGCCGGGCAGGTCCGCCGGCCGTTCGGTGTCGGTGCGCGGCTCCGGCTCCGCACCAGGTTCCTCCGGCCGTGGCCGGCTGGGGGCGGGGCTGGTGCAGGTGCCGCAGGTGCCGCGGCCCGACCCGCGGTCGATGGTGCTGCAAAGCCCCGAGGTGCCGGAGCGGAAGCGGTTCTGCTCGCGTGCGGAGTGCGGGGCGCCGGTCGGCCGCGCGCGGGGCGGCCGGCCGGGCCGCACGGAGGGCTTCTGCACCGCGTGCGGCCACCCGTACTCCTTCGTGCCCAAGCTGAGGGCGGGGGACGTCGTCCACGGCCAGTACGAGGTCGTGGGCTGTCTGGCGCACGGCGGCCTGGGCTGGATCTATCTCGCCGTGGACCGGGCGGTGTCCGACCGGTGGGTGGTGCTCAAGGGCCTGCTGAACACCGGCGACCAGGACGCGATGGCGGCGGCGATCTCCGAACGGCGTTTCCTGGCGGAGATCGAGCACGCCAACATCGTGCGGATCTACAACTTCGTCGAGCACCTCGACCCGCGCACCGGCTCCCTCGACGGCTACATCGTGATGGAGTACGTCGGCGGCAAGTCGCTGAAGGAGATCGCCAACTCCCGCCGCACCCCGGACGGCAGACGCGACCCGCTGCCGGTGGAGCAGGCGTGCGCGTACGGCATCGAGGCCCTGGAGGCGCTCGGCCATCTGCACAGCCGCAATCTGCTGTACTGCGACTTCAAGATCGACAACGCCATTCAGACCGAGGACCAGCTCAAGCTGATCGACATGGGCGCGGTGCGCCGCATGGACGACGACGAGTCGGCCGTCTACGGCACGATCGGCTACCAGGCGCCGGAGGTCCCCGAGGCCGGCCCGTCGGTGGCCAGCGACCTGTACACGGTGGGCCGTACGCTCGCCGTGCTCACGTTCGACTTCCAGGGCTACACGACCGTCCACGTGGACTCCTTGCCCAATCCCGACAGCGTCGAGGTCTTCCGCCGGTACGAGTCCTTCTACCGGCTGCTGGCCCGCGCCACCGACCCCGACCCGGCCCGCCGGTTCTCCTCCGCGCAGGAGATGGCCGAGCAGCTGACGGGCGTGCTGCGGGAGGTCGTGTCCCTGCAGACCGGCCGGGCACGGCCGGCCCTGTCGACGCTGTTCGGGCCGGAACTGCGGGTGACGGACACGGAGTTGTTCCCTCCGCTCGACGGGGACGTGTCCCGGCTGGGGGCACGGGTGCCGCGCGGGCGCAGGTCCGCGCAGGCGCCTCCCGCCGGCGCGGCGCGCGGCGGCGGCCCCGGGGCACCGCACGCACCGGCTTCGCCGCGTCTCGTCAAGCCCGTCGACGCACCGGCCGCCGCCCTCGCCCTGCCGGTCCCCCATGTCGACCCCACGGACCCGAACGCGGGTCTTCTGGCGGGCCTGTTGACGTCGGCGCCCGCCGAACTGGCCCATGCGCTCGAGGCGGTGCCCACGCAGTCCACCGAGACCCGGCTGCGCCAGGTCCGCGCCCGGCTGGAGACCGGCGAGCCGGACCGCGCGCTGCGGATCCTGGAGGCTCTGGAGGAGGAGGACCCGGACGACTGGCGGGTCGTCTGGTACCGGGGGGTGGCCTCCCTGGTCACCGGCGACCACGAGCAGGCGGCCCTCGCCTTCGACGCGCTCTACGACGCCTTCCCCGGCGAGGTCGCCCCGAAGCTGGCGCTCGCCCTGTGCGCGGAGGTGCTCGGCCGGCTCGACAACGCCGCCGAGTACTACCGCCTGGTGTGGTCGACCGATCCGAGCCAGGTCGGCGCCGCGTTCGGCCTGGCCCGCGTCCAGCTCGCCACCGGGGACCGGCGGGGGGCCGTACGGACCCTGGAGTCGGTTCCGGAGTCCTCCATCCACTACACGGCGGCGCGGGTGGCGGCCGTACGGGCGCGGCTGCGGCACCGGACGGCCGCCGCGTCCGACACGCCGTTCCTGGAGGACCTGTTGGCCGCTGCCGAGCAGGTCGAGGCACTTCAGGCGTACGCTCTGGACCCAGTGCGGCGCGAGCAGCTGTCGACGGAAGTCCTCGGCTGCGCCCTGGACTGGATACTCTCCGGGGGCCGGGCCGCCGACCCGGCCGCCCGGCGGGTGCTGCTCGGCAGCGACCTGGACGAGCGGGGACTCCGCTTCGGCCTGGAGCGTTCGTATCGCACGCTGGCCCGGCTGGCGCCCGGCGGCAAGGAGAGGATCGACCTGGTGGAACGTGCCAACCGTTACCGCCCCCGGACGTGGGTGTAGTTGATGTCGCAGATGCACCAGCAGGCCGCCCCGTCGAAGTGCCCGGGCTGCGCGGAGCCGGTGGAGTCCGGCGACCGTTTCTGCGGCGCGTGCGGACGTGCCCTGTCCACGGCCGCCCCGGGCGGCGGCGACACGCCGACGCTCACCCTGAACGGCGCCTCGGCGCCGCACCCGGCCGGCACCTGCGGGCGCGCCGGCACCGCCTGGCCCCCCGCC
>NZ_BAAAHG010000074.1:0-22408 GCF_039525155.1 Streptomyces thermoalcalitolerans
CGACCACCTCATCGACCAGTTCCGGCGGAAACGCCCGCGTCAGCACCCCCAACGCGATCCGATCCGAGAACCGGCCAACCCCCGACGACTTCACCTGACCCGGCCTTGGCACACCCCGCCCAACGACCAGACCCCAACAAAGTCACCGGTATTGGGTCTAGGCGATGTGGTCCTCTTCCAGTTCCGCCAGGTGGCGCTTCTGGAAGCGTTCCACGAGGGCCTTCAGGGCGCTCGGGCTCAGGGTCGTGCCGTAGGTCGCCTGGATGTTGTCGCCGAGGACGCGGGGCGTGGGGTAGCTGCCGTCTATCGACTGGCGGAACACCTGGTAGTACGCCTCCTCGTCCGGCTCCTCGTCCGGCTGGTCGGCCTGCTGGGCGGTCTGCTGGTCGACCGGCCGGCCGGCCGGAGCGGCGCCGCCCTGCTTCGGCGCGGCGCCGCCCTCGCCCAGCTCGCGGGTGCGGCCGCCCGGGCCCACCGGGATCGGGAAGCTGCCGGTCTCCTCCGGAGCGGGCTCCTCGACGGGCGGCTCCTCCAGGTACTGGTCCTGGTACTGCTCGGCCTGCTTCTGCTCCTCGTACCACTGGGCGTACGCGGCGTCCGGGTCGTACGTGGGGTCGTAGTCCCCGTGGTACTCGACGGAACGCGGGTCGCGGGCGTGCAGCCAGGGGTTGTAGTCCGGGACGGGCTCCTCGTACGGCACCGGTTCCTCGCCCTGCCGGTGGCCGACGAGCTCCGGGCGCTGCCCGGCGGGAGATGCCTGGACGGACCGGGAGGGGCCGCCGGCGGGGCTGCCCGCGGCCGTGTCGACGCGCTCGACCTCCGTCTGCGGGACCGGCGGGAGCAGCGTCGGCTCGATGCCCGCCGCCGCCAGGCCCGCCGGGGCCGTGTCCGCCAGGGGGACGCCGTACTTGGCCAGGCGCAGCGGCATCAGGGCCTCCACCGGAGCCTTGCGGCGCCAGGCGCGGCCGAAGCGGGAGCGCAGGCGGGCCTGGTAGACCAAACGTTCCTGCTCCAGCTTGATCACCTGGTCGTAGGAGCGCAGCTCCCACAGCTTCATCCGGCGCCAGAGGAGGAAGGTGGGCACCGGGGAGAGCAGCCAGCGGGTGAGCCGGACGCCCTCCATGTGCTTGTCGGCCGTGATGTCGGCGATACGGCCGATCGCGTGCCGGGCCGCCTCGACGGAGACCACGAAGAGCACCGGGATCACCGCGTGCATGCCCACGCCCAGGGGGTCCGGCCAGGCGGCGGCGCCGTTGAACGCGATCGTCGCCGCCGTCAGCAGCCACGCCGTCTGACGCAGCATCGGGAAGGGGATACGGATCCAGGTCAGGAGCAGGTCCAGGGCGAGCAGGACGCAGATGCCCGCGTCGATGCCGATCGGGAAGACATAGCTGAAGTCCCCGAAGCCCTTCTTGACGGCGAGCTCGCGGACGGCCGCGTACGAACCGGCGAAGCCGATCCCAGCGATGATCACGGCACCTGTCACGACCACGCCGATGAGAACGCGGTGCATCCGAGTCAGCTGTGGCGCGGCCACCCGTACTCCCCTCCCACTGCGTGTTGTTGCGCGCAACAGGGTGGCACATCCGTACGAAGTACGGAGGGCCGGTCCAGTTGCTCTGCCTTTGTCCCTTTCTTGGGTTCGTTCTCGGCCTCGCTCTTGGCCTCGTTCTCGTTCACGGCTTCGTCCGCGTCTTCGTCCAGGGCTTGGTCCGCGGCGCCGTCCGTGTCGTCACCTATGGCTGCGTCCGTGTCCTTGAGCCGCGTTACTGGCCGCGGTTCAGTCCCTCGCGGCGGACTCGGACGCCGAGGCCGAGTCCTTGGCGGACGGAGACGCCGGCTTTGCGGAGGACTCGGAGGCGGAGGGGGACGGGGAGGCGTCCGGCGCCGGCCCCTCGTTGGCCTTCGTCACCGCGGCCACCACTTCCTTGGCGGCCTTCGCGGCGGCCTTGGTCAGGTCGTCGGCGTCCGGGGTCTTGTCGCCGGCCAGACCGGCACCGTTGTAGTCGAGGGTGACGACCACGTTCTCCACCCGGGCCACGACCGTCTGCTGCTTGAAGGCGCCTTCCTTCTTCTTCAGGTCGTAGCGCACCACCGTGGCCTCGTTGCCCGTCCCGGCCACCGGTTCCGTCTTCGTGTTCTTCGCGTCCGGCACGGACTGCGCGTCCCGCACCTGCTTCTGGTAGTACTCCTGCGCCTGCTTCTCGCCCGTGCCGCGCACGGCATCGGACTCGAAGCGCAGCAGGGAGACGTTGAGCCAGCGGAACTGAGAGCCCTTCACCCCGTTGTTGTCCAGGCTGTTCCAGGAGCAGCCGGCGCGCTTGGACACATCGCTCGAGGAGAATTCCTTGGCCGACTTCACGCCCTTGGGCACCAGTTCGCCGAGTGTCTTGTCCGACAGGACCTTGCACGCCTCCGGCAGCCTGGCGTACGCGGCCTCGGCCACCGTCGGCGAGGCGCTCGCGCCCGGGGAGCTCGGTGCCGCGCCGGCCGCGGTCTTCTGCGCGCCGTCACCCTCGGCGGGGCCGGAGCCGGAGTCGGAGCAGGCGGTCAGGAACATCATGGGCACGGCGGCCGCGCAGACGAGGAAGCGGTTCAGACGCCTCGCTCGCGGGTGGCTTCCCCACGGCCTGGACGGCGCGGAGGATATCCCCGGGGCACGCTCTTCTCGCTGGGCTGCTCGCTGCATGGTTCCTTCACTCATGACGCTCGTGGTTCCTGCGGTCGGATCGGGTCCGAGGGGCCACGGTACGCGGTGAGACAGCTGTGCGGTCTTCCTTCCCGCGCTTCGCGCCCCGGCGCCGGGCGCCGGGCAGAATGGGTCAGTCGCTCAGCGAATCGGCCAGCTGATCCGCCAGTTTCCTTGCTCTGTCCTGCATTTCCTCGCTGTCCGGAACCACGCCGATACGCATCGGCTGCTCCGCGTACTCGATGGTCACAATCACATTGGACGTGCGGAACGCCACAGTCACCGTGCGCTGCTGGGCCGTCGAACCGGAGGTGGTGAGCGAGTCGTCGAGGAAGGCCTCGTCGCCCAGATCGCTCAGGGCACGGGGCCGGAGGTCGGCCGTCGCGGCATCGGTGGGGGCCGAGGACGAAGCCGAGGCCGAGGACGAAGGGGAGCTGCTGGGGCCGGAGTTGGCGCCGGAGCTCTGGAGGGAGGTCGGCTCGGGCAGATGCGCGGCCGCCTGCTTGGCGGCGAAGACGGACTCCGCCTGGCTGTCGTCGCTGACGGTGTTGTCGTAGGAGACGACCCGTTCGAAGTCGACGTGGAGATGGTAGGTGGCGTCCGCGGACTCCACCTTCCAGCGGCAGCCGGTCCTGCGGTCGGTGTCATAGGTGAGCGTGGCCCGGCCCGCGTAGGCCTTCTCCCGCTGGTTGGCGTCCGTGATCCGCGCGAGGCCGGGCAGCAGCGTCTCCAGGGCGTCGCGGGGGACCGCGCCGCAGGCCTCGGGGAGCGTGCGGTACTTGCCCGGCTGGGCCGCCGGTGCCGTCGTGTCGGCGCCGGCGGGGTTGGCGTTGTCCGTCCGGTCGCCCGACGAGCCGCCGGTGCAGCCGGTCAGCAGCGCCGCGACAAGCGCGGCGGTGCCGGGTACATACGCCTTCCTCCGCAGCACGGTCGGGCTCCTCTCGCGGATGTCGGTCGGTCCGGGCCCCGCCGGTTATTCGCTTGCCGGGCGGAGACGCATCAGGAACACAATGTCTATCGCACGTGCTGCCGAAAGCGCTGATCCGTTGTCCTGTTTCGCCGGCCTTGGCACTGGTATTTCGTTTCCATCGTTTTATCTTCTTTTCGGGGGAATGTGGTTGATATGTCGTACGTAGAGATTCCGGGAGCCAAGGTCCCGATCCGTATGTGGACCGACCCCGCGACGGTCGAGGACGCCGCGATGCGGCAGCTCCAGAACGTCGCGACCCTTCCCTGGATCAAGGGGCTCGCCGTCATGCCCGACGTCCACTACGGCAAGGGCGCGACGGTCGGGTCCGTCATCGCCATGCAGGACGCGGTGTGCCCGGCGGCGGTGGGCGTGGACATCGGCTGCGGGATGTCGGCGGTGAAGACCTCTCTGACGGCCAACGACCTCCCCGGTGATCTGTCCCGCCTCCGCTCGAGGATCGAGCAGGCGATCCCGGTGGGCCGGGGGATGCACGAGGAGCCCGTCGACCCCAGGCGGCTCCACGGGCCGGCGACGGCCGGGTGGGACGACTTCTGGCGGCGGTTCGCCGGGGTGGCGGAGGCGGTGAGGTTCCGCGAGGAGCGGGCCGCGAAGCAGATGGGCACGCTCGGCAGCGGCAACCACTTCGTGGAGGTCTGCGTGGACACCGCCGGCGCGGTGTGGCTCATGCTGCACTCCGGCTCCCGCAACATCGGCAAGGAACTCGCCGAACACCACATCGGCGTCGCCCAGAAGCTCCCCCACAACCAGGGCCTGGTCGACCGCGACCTCGCCGTCTTCGTGGCGGACACCCCGCAGATGGCGGCGTACCGCAACGACCTGTTCTGGGCCCAGGAGTACGCCAGGTACAACCGTACGATCATGATGGCGCTCCTGAAGGACGTGATCCGCAAGGAGTTCAAGAAGGCGAAGCCGGTCTTCGAGCCGGAGATCTCCTGCCACCACAACTACGTGGCGGAGGAGCGCTACGAGGGCATGGACCTGCTCGTGACCCGCAAGGGCGCGATCCGCGCGGGCTCCGGCGAGTACGGGATCATCCCCGGCTCGATGGGCACGGGCTCGTACATCGTGAGGGGCCTGGGCAACGAGAAGTCCTTCAACTCCGCCTCGCACGGCGCAGGCCGGCGGATGAGCCGCAACGCCGCCAAGCGCCGCTTCTCCACGAAGGACCTGGAGGAGCAGACGCGGGGGGTGGAGTGCCGCAAGGACGCGGGGGTCGTGGACGAGATCCCGGGCGCCTACAAGCCGATCGAGCAGGTCATCGAGCAGCAGCGGGACCTCGTCGAGGTCGTGGCGAAGCTCAAGCAGGTCGTCTGCGTGAAGGGCTGACGCGTCCCCCGGCACCTTTGGCACCCGCAGCCGCCGCCGTCGCCGCAGGCCTCGGTGGCGGCTGTTCTCCGCCCGGCGGGCCGTCCTCTGCCCGGCGGGCCGTCCTCTGCCCGGTCGGCCGTCCTCTGCCCGGTCGGCCGTCCTCTGCCCGGTCGGCCGTCCTCTGTCCGGCTGTGCGGGGTCACTTGGCGTGGCGTACCGCGTAGATCATCACGAACGCCACGATGTGGATGCCGAAGAGGAAGTAGCCGAGGTAGTACCAGACGTACCGTTCGCGCTTCTTCTCCAGGGCCAGGCGTGCCTGCTCCGCCTCGCGCTCGGGGTGGGTCGTCATCGCTGCTCCCGGTGGACCTTGGTGTTGGACGCCTGGGCGCGGGGGCGGACGACGAGGAGGTCGACGTTGACATGGCTGGGGCGGGTGACCGCCCAGGTGATGGCGTCGGCCACGTCGTCGGCCGTCAGGGGATCGGGCACGCCCTCGTAGACCTTGGCGGCCTTCTCCCGGTCGCCGCCGAAGCGGTTGAGGGCGAACTCCTCCGTCCTGACCATGCCGGGGGCGATCTCGATGACGCGGACCGGCTTGCCGACGATCTCCAGACGGAGGGTTTCGGCGAGGACGTGGACGCCGTGCTTGGCGGCGACATACCCGGCGCCGCCCTCATAGGTGGCGAGGCCGGCCGTGGAGGACACGATCACCACCGTGCCGTCGCCGCTCGCCTCCAGCTTGGGCAGCAGGGCCTGGGTGAGGTTGAGGGTGCCGAGGACGTTCGTCTCGTACATCGTGCGCCAGTGGGCCGGGTCGCCGGTGGCGACCGGGTCGGCGCCCAGCGCGCCGCCCGCGTTGTTGACCAGGACGCCGATGGTCTGGAAGGCCGTGGCGAACTCGTCCACGGCCGCGCGGTCGGTGACGTCCAGCCGGTAGGCGATGGCGGAGTGGCCGGCCGCGTTGATCTCCTCGGCGATCGCCTCGATGCGGTCCTTGCGGCGGGCGGTCAGGACGACACGGTGACCGGCGGCGGCGAGCCGGCGGGCCGTGGCGGCGCCGATGCCGCTGCTCGCACCGGTCACGACGGCGATGCGGGAGGCGGCGGGCGGTGCGGCGGTGGCCATGGGCTTGGTCCTCGAGACGGCGGTCGGTGCGGTCGGCTGCGCCCAGCGTAGGGGAACCTCAGCCGCCGTTCCTCGGCGCCCACATGATCACGGCCATTCCGGCCAGGCAGATCAGCGCGCCGGTCACGTCCCAGCGGTCGGGACGGTAGCCGTCGGCGACCATGCCCCACAGGATCGACCCGGCGACGAAGATCCCGCCGTAGGCGGCGAGAACACGGCCGAAGTGGGCGTCGGGCTGAAAGGTGGCGACAAAGCCGTACGCCCCGAGCGCGAGAACGCCGCCGAGGGCCCACAGCCAGCCGCGCTGCTCGCGCACGCCCTGCCAGACCAGCCAGGCACCGCCGATCTCGAAGAGCGCGGCGACGACGAAGAGGGCGGCGGAACGGAGGATCAGCATACGGGCAGCCTCGCACGGAGCTTTCGGAGCTTGTGCCAGGAGGGGCTGGAGGCGGCGCTGGGGGTGGCTGGAGGCGGCGCCGAGGGGGCGGGGGAGGGGTGGAATAGCGTCGGGAGGCGGGCCGTTCTCCGAGTATGGTTGAAGCATCAACAATTTGAAGGGTGAGCGACCATGCAGTTCGGGATCTTCAGCGTCGGCGATGTCACGCCGGACCCCACCACGGGCCGTACGCCGACCGAGCGTGAGCGGATCAAGGCCATGGTCGCCATCGCCCTGAAGGCCGAGGAGGTCGGGCTGGACGTCTTCGCGACCGGTGAGCACCACAACCCGCCGTTCGTGCCGTCGTCGCCGACCACCATGCTCGGATACATAGCCGCCCGGACCGAGCGGCTGATCCTGTCCACCGCCACCACCCTCATCACCACCAACGACCCGGTGAAGATCGCCGAGGACTACGCGATGCTCCAGCATCTGGCCGACGGGCGGGTGGACCTGATGCTGGGGAGGGGGAACACCGCGCCCGTCTACCCCTGGTTCGGGAAGGACATCCGGCAGGGCATCAACCTCGCCATCGAGAACTACGCCCTGCTGCACCGGCTGTGGCGCGAGGACGTCGTGGACTGGGAGGGGAGGTTCCGCACGCCGTTGCAGGGCTTCACCTCCACGCCCCGCCCGCTGGACGGTGTCCCGCCGTTCGTCTGGCACGGCTCCATCCGCTCCCCGGAGATCGCCGAGCAGGCCGCGTACTACGGCGACGGCTTCTTCCACAACAACATCTTCTGGCCTCCCGACCACACCAGGCGGATGGTCGAGCTGTACCGGACCCGGTACGCCCACTACGGGCACGGCACGCCCGAGCAGGCGATCGTCGGACTCGGCGGCCATGTGTTCATGCGGAAGAACTCGCAGGACGCGGTGCGTGAGTTCCGGCCGTACTTCGATGTCGCGCCGGTGTACGGGCACGGACCCTCCCTGGAGGAGTTCACCGCCCGGACGCCGCTGACGGTCGGCTCCCCGCAGCAGGTCATCGAGAAGACACTGACCTTCCGGGACTACGCGGGCGACTACCAGCGCCAGCTGTTCCTGATCGACCACGCGGGGCTGCCGCTGAAGACCGTCCTCGAACAGATCGACATGCTCGGCGAGGAGGTCGTACCGGTGCTGCGCGAGGAGTTCGCCAAGAGGCGTCCGGCCGGTGTGCCCGACGCGCCGACCCACGCGTCCCTGCGCGCCGCCGGGGCGAGCGCCGAGGGGAAGGCCGAGGAGGGGGCCCAGGGCGAGGGCCGAGGAAAAGGCCGGGAAGGAGAAGGAGTGAGCGCCGGATGAAACTCGTCGTCGTCACGGCGGGGCTGAGCGTTCCGTCCTCCGCCCGGCTGCTGGCCGACCGGCTGGCGTCCGCGACCGCCGGGCGCGCCCCGGCGGAGGTGGACGTGCGGGTGGTCGAGCTGCGTGAACTCGCCGTCGGGATCGCCCGCACCCTCGCGAGCGGCTTTCCCGGTCCGGATCTCGCGTCCGTGCTGGACGCGGTGACGGAGGCGGACGGGCTGATCGTCGTCACTCCGGTGTTCTCGGCGTCGTACAGCGGGCTGTTCAAGTCCTTCTTCGACGTCCTCGCCGCCCGGGACCAGGAGGCCCTGGCCGGCAAGCCGGTGCTGATCGCCGCGACCGGCGGCACCGCCCGGCACTCCCTGGTCCTCGACCACGCCCTGCGCCCGCTCTTCGCGTATCTGAAGGCCGTGGTCGTGCCGACCGGTGTCTACGCCGCCTCGGAGGACTGGGGCGCCGAGGGGCTGCCCGAGCGGGTCGAGCGGGCGGCGGGGGAGCTGGCGGCGCTGATGACGGGGATGTCCACGGGGCGTGAGACGCCGCGGACCGAGCCCGGGAAGCCCGAGAGGGCCGGGGAGTCCGAGAGGGCCGGGGAGTCCGAGGGGACTGGGAAGCCCGAGAAGAACGGCGGCTTCACGGTGGTGCCGTTCGAGGAGCAACTGGCCGCACTGCGGAGGTGACGGGAACCCGGCGCCCGTGCGCGCCGGGGACTCATCCGTCGGTGGAGGCGCGCTTCTGGACGGAGGGCGTTCCGCCCGCGGTCGTGCGTCTGCGGGACACCGCCAGCAGCCAGATCAGGTTCCCCGCCGCCGCCCCGGCCACCACGGTGGCGACGATCACCCCCGTCATGGTGAGGCCGGCACGGAACAGACGCGGTCGCGGGTCGAGGCTGTGCAGACCGAAACCGCTCAGCAGATAGACGCCGACGGCGGCGGCCGCGAGGCTGACGACGAGCAGCGCGACGGTCGGCCCGAGGCCGCCCCCGGCGTCCGCGTCGCTCGCGCCGGTCCCGTCGCTCTCGGTGTTCCCGCCGGCCCTGCCGTTCTTGCCGTTCTTGCTGTTCTCGTTGTTCTTGCTGTCGTGGTCGTTCTCGCTGTTCCGGCTGTTCTCGCCGGACGAGGCACCGGGCCGCGGACGGTGTGCTTCCTGCATGGGTTCCCCGTGGACGATCGGATGGCGAGCCGGACCCCCACGGTACGGAGGGCCGCCGGAAGTGAGGCAGACGTCAGCCACCGGGCGTGTCCGTCCGCCAGGTCATGGTGACCGTCAGATGCGCCTCGGCCTGCGACTTGGCGACGACCGCACCGAGCTCGGCGTTGAACCGCACACCGAACTCCAGGCTGACCTCACTGGGCCGGCTGGGCATGTCCCGCAGCCGGTTCAGCGCGGCCGCGGCCGCGTTCCGGATGCGGTCCACCCCCTCCTCGAAGGACGCGGTGGCGTCCGCCACGGCGTCGCCCAGCCGGGACACCTCCACCACGCCCGGCTCGTCCTCCGCCACCTCCACGACCACGAAGCCGTCGCCGTCCTGTGACGGGAACCGCAGTAACCGGGTCATGTCCGCCCCCCTTCTATGGCCTCTCCGAGGCATCTGATGGCCTGTCAAAGCCCGCGCCGGCCGTCCTCCGGATGACCTGTGGCCGTCTTCCGCTCGCGAGCTGTTGCAGCCACCATGGAAGCGCACCCCGAGTCGCCAGACCACCACGTCAGGGGGAACCACGGTATGGCGGAGTCTGCGAAGGACTTCTGTTCCGACCTCGTCGATCTGTCCGGAATCTCTCTGACGGAGCTGCGCAGCAGTAACGATCCTGCGTTACGTCGGGCGCTGAGCCGGGCGGAGCTCAGAGCGAGCCTGGCCTTCGGGACGCTCGACGAGTCCAACAGCGAGGAGATGAATTTCCTGCGCGGTCGCCGGCCGGCGCGGCGGCGGCCATGAGCGCACCGCCGTTGGACGTCCACCGGGTGTCCCTGACGTCACTCAGGACCATTGCGGCGGGCAACGCGACCGAAACCGATCTGCACCTGCTGTGTTCCGCTCAGCGCAGCCAGCTTCTGCTGGTGCTGCGTGCGCTGCTGGGCCATATGAACGAGGCGGCTCTGTCCGCCCGGTGCCCCGGCGGCGCGGCGGCGGCCGAGGCGGCCTGGCAACTGCTGTGCGCGGCCGAACGAGAGGCCCCCGAGGCGGTCGAAGCGGTGCTCGCCGATCCCACCGTCATGGCGTGGGCCCTGCGTCTGCTCAGGCGTCTGGGGGGAACGGCCGACGCGACGCCTTCACTGCCGCTGTGGGCGGACCTCGGCCAGTTCCAGACACTGGCCGCGGCCGCGGCACTGCGTGCTCGGATCCCCGCCGAACTGCGCGTGCCCGCCTACCGCGGCACGGTCTGGGTCCCCGGTCTGGGAGTGGCGGGCCCGGTGGCGCGGCGGCGATGGAGTCTGGCGGAGTTCCGGGTGGAACGGGGCGGCTTTGTCGTACGGGGGGAGGGCGAGGAGGTACGACTGCCCTGGCCCTTGTCGGTGCCGGCGCCGGGGTGGCGGCCGCTGCGGCCGGTGCGCGGAGCCGCGTCCCGCGGGAGCGGAGCGGGGCCGTGGCTGGACACGGTGACGCCCTACCGCGACTTCACGCAGTACCCGAAGTCCCCCAGCCCATGGGGCGAACGCCGGTTGCGTACGTGGGAGGACCGCCTGGCCGAGGCCTATGCCCTGCTGGAGCGGGAGTCCGCCGTGGACATCGCCGCGCTGAGGGCGACGGTGCGGGTGCTGGTGCCGCGTCCGTTCCAGTCGGCCAGGGGCGGTCTTGTGGCGAGCGCGTCCTCGGTCGACGCCTTCGGCGCGATCACGATGTCCCTGCCCTACGACGCCACGCAGACGGCCGCGGTCCTCGTCCACGAGGCCCGGCACCAGCAGTTGAACGCACTGCTCAGCCTGGTGCGGCTGATCCGGGCGGCGGACGACCGGCCCGACGGGGCACAGGCGCGGCTTCACTACGCGCCATGGCGCAGTGATCCCCGGCCGGTGCTCGGGCTGCTCCACGGCACGTTCGCGTTCTCGGGCGTCGCGCGGTTCTGGCGGACGCATCGCCGCCATGTGACGGGGACCGAGGCACAGCGCGCCGACTTCGAGTTCGCCGTCCTCAGGGAGCAACTGCGGGAGGCCATCGCGTCCCTGGCGGCCGAGGACGACCTGACCGAGGCGGGCCGGCTGTTCGTCGACGAGATCGCGGCACAGGTCCGCACCTGGCAGGGGGAGGAGGTGCCGGCCCTCCCGGCCCGCCTGGGCCGTCACTACTGCCTTCTGCGGCGTGCCGTGTGGCGGGCGCGGCATCTGGTGATCGAGGAGGGAGCGGCGGAGCGGCTCGCCGCGGCATGGGCAGCCGGAGAACCGGCTCCGGACCTCCTTCCGCACGCGGTCCTGCGCCCGCGTCCGGACCGGATCCGCCTCGACACGTTCGGGCCGCTGGCCCGGTACCGCCTGTCCGCGCCGCATCTGTTCGAGCGCGGACGGCGGCAGGCGGAGCGCGGCGGGGACCCGGCACGCCGCGCCGAGTACGCCGTCGTCGCGGGGGACACCGCGCAGGCCGTGCTGCGCTACGACGAGTGGACCCGGCAGGACCCGCGGAACGTCGAGGCATGGGTCGGTGCCGCGCTGGCCTGGCAGGAACATGCCGCGCGAGCCGGTGCGAGCCTGCTGCTGGACCGGCCGGAAGTGGTGGCCGGGGTCTGCCGGGCCGTCGCCTCGGCCCGGGGCGAGGCTCCCGACCCCTTCCGCCTGGCCGCGTGGCTCGGCGGAGCGGACACGGTCGGCGTCCGCTCCGCCCGCACCACGTCGAGTGGTGTCTGAGGGGTGCCTACAGGGAGATCAGGTCGATGTCGGCGTTGGCCCGCAGGTGCTTCTCGGCGTCGAGCGTGGCCGGGTGGGAAGAGCCGAGGACGCTCCGGTAACGCTTGAGCGCTTCGGCGTACTTCGCGTCGCTCTCCTCCGTCCTGCCCAGCGCCTTCAGGTCATAGCTCAGGTTGAGCTGGACGGCCAGGTTCGCGGGGTGGTGCTCGCGCAGCCGCACCGACTCCTCGGCCACGGCTTCGTCGATGGCGTACGCGTCCTCGGGGCGGCCGAGCGCGAAGTAGTCACTGGCCAGGTTCATGCGGGCGAGCAGTGTGCGGGGGTGCCCCTGCCCGAGCGAGCGGGTCAGGCCCTCCACCGCTTCCTCGTCCAGCCTCTGTGCCGCCTCGGGCTGCCCGAGCAGCCTGAGGACCACCGCGAGGTTCATGGCGACCGCGTAACTGTGCGGGTGCTCCCGGCCGTAGCTGTCGCGGTGCTGGTCCAGCACCTCCTGGTTCAGGGTGAGCGACTCCTGGAGCTTGCCGACCTGCCGCAGGTCGTTCGCGTGGCTCACCGCCGCCAGCAGGTACTGTCTGCTGTTCTTGCCGAAGAGCTCGGCGGCCAGTGAGACGAGCTGGGACGACAGCGCGTAGGCACCCTTGTGGTCGCCCTTCTTGCGACGCGTCACGCACAGGTTCCGGTTGATCTGCGCGGTGAGCGGGTGCTTCTCGCCCAGTTGTTCCCGGACCTCGTCGGCCAGCCGCTCGTACCCCTCGAGCGCCTCCTCGTACCGTCCGGTCTCCTGGAGGTCGAGCAGATAGGAGTTCCGGGTGGACAGCGTGAGGATGTGGTCCTCACCCAGGGTCTCGATCCTGCGCTGCCAGGTCTCGAGGTCCAGTTCCCGTGCCTTCTCCGAGTCACCGGCCAGGCGCAGGCTCACCGCGTAGTTGTGGGCGGCGAGGAGGGTTGCCGGGTCGTCGGCGCCGAACTCCCGCAGGCTGGTCTCGTAGACCCGCTGGTCCATCTCCCGCGCCTGGTTGAAGTTCCCGCGGTTGCGGTGGTGGATGGCCATGAAGCTCTGCGCCTGCAGCGTGTCCTCGTGGGCCTCGCCCAGCACCCTGCGGTAGCGCTCCACCAGCTCGGCCTGCATGGTGTACGAGCGTTCGCGATCGATGCCCTGTTCGAGCAGGGCCCGGGCGATCTGCTGGTCGACGGCGAGCACCTCTTCATGGTCCTTGCCCAGACGCTTGCGCCAGATCTCCGCGGCGCGTTCGCCCAGGGCCAGGGCCGCCGCGTGGTCGCCGCGGGCGCGCAGGAACCAGACCTCGTTCAGCACGAGGCGGCGGGTCCAGGGATCGTCGCACTCCACCGCATTGGAGGCCTGGACATGGGTGAGGAGGCTGGAGTAGCGCGGCCAGGAGGTGACGCGCTCCGGGTTCCTCGGATCGGCGTGGGCGAGCAGCTGGTGGGCGGCGTGCCGCATGGTCGCCTGTTCCTGCGCGTTCATCTGCTCGATCAGAACGCGCTGTACCAGGCGGTGCATCTGGACCGTGTTCTGCCGGTGGTCGATCCGCGCGAGCGCGTACCGTCCGATCTCGCGGACCGCGCGCCCCAGTTTGACCGGGTCGTCCAGGGCGGACTGCAGCTCCTGCGGCACGGAGACGCCGCGCACCGCGGAGAACAGGTCCCATTCGATGGGCTCGGGAGCGAAGAAGGCGCAGACCTGAAGGAGTTGCAGGGCGTCGGGGCGGGACTCGCGCAGACGGCCCAGCGACACGTTCCAGGCGGCCGCCACCGACAGCGGGTAGTCGCCGGGCGGCTCCGACTGCATCAGCTCGGTGAAGTTGCGCTCGTAGACCTCGAGGTACTGCTGCACCGGCATCCCGGTCTCGGCCAGCCACACCGCGGCCTGCTCCACCGCGAGCGGCAGGTCGCCGAGGGCGGCGGCGAGGTGGTTCACGGCGTCGTCGGGCAACTGGGGGCTGCGCCGGCGGAGCAGGGCGATGCTCTCCTCGCGGGCGAACACGTCGACCTCCAGCGAACTGGCGACGGTGGACCACTGGAAGTTGCGGGAGGTCACGATGATGTGCCCCGGCCCGTCGGTGGGGAAGTACTTGCGGACCTGCCGCGGATTCTCCGCGTTGTCGAACACCAGCAGCCAGTCGCTGTAGGGCTCGCCCCGGCGCAGCGCGTCGATGACCGCGGGCACCGCGCTCATCTCGGCACCCACCTGCAGGCCCATCTGCTCGCCCAGCTCGATCAGCGACTGGACGATCTGGTTCTCCTGCTCGGACGGGATCCACCAGACGAGCCGGTAGTCGCGGCTGTGCCGGTACACGTACTCGATGGCGATCTGCGACTTGCCCACACCGCCCATGCCGTGCAGGGCCTCCGGCAGGACCGCGGTGACACCGCCGCTCGACCGCTCCTGGCTGTTCAACCGCTCCTGCAGCAGCCGGAGCAGTGCCTCGCGTCCCGTGAAGTTCCGGTTCCGCTGCGGTACGTTCCCCCAGATCCGGGGCGGGGTGTGCGGGCCTCGCGGGCCCGTGGCAACGGGCAGACCGGCAGTCACGGCGATGCCTCCTTGTCGTGGACGCGCGGGCGCGGATGCGGGCGCGGGAGTGCGGGCGGGCTGAGCGGGCGGAACAGCCACGGACGGCGGCGCCGTGGGTGAATTCCCCGCTGGACGCGGGGCTTTCGCCGCTTGCGGGGCTCGAGGCGTTCGCGGCCCGTAATCTAGCGCGCCGTCGGGCATACTGTTCAACTTTGACCGCATTTCGGGAGATCTGTACCCTGATGGACGCTTGTGCTCTGACGCGGGTGTCGCAGCGGTGGTCTTCTTCGCCGGACTCTTTGTCGCCGCGTGGGGGACGGCCGTCCGCTGCAACAGCCGCCCCAGGTGGTTGGCGCGCCGGAGGTAGGGGCCGGACACCGCGCACAGCGCCGTGTACAGGTGGGTCACGAAGGGGCGAGTTTGCTCGGTCAGCGGCGGGTCCGCCGGATGGTCCTCCGGGGCCACCAGCGCGCTCGCGCCCTCGCCCCACCTGGCCTCGAGCACCGGTCCGAGGTGGCGCTGGACCTCGCTCAGCGCCCGGATCGTCTCGGCCCGGCTGCCGAGGGCGAGAAGCTCTTCCCGCACACCCTCCGGGAAGTCGAAGGAGACACGGTGGGCGTCCTCGGCGTCCGCCGTGTCGTCGGTGCGGCGCACCAGGCCCAGCAGCACGATCTCGGCCAGGTTCCAGGGCTGGGCGCCGGGCAGGGTCTGCTGGAGCAGCCGCATGACGGGAAGGTTCAGGGGCGCCGCGGCCAGACGCTGGGCGAGGGCGTAGGCGCCGGGGGAGGCGATGGCACGGAAGCGGCGCACCACGGCGGCGGCCCACTGGGCCCGCCGTACCGCGGACGACTCGGCGCCGTCCGCCTCGGCGGGGTCCAATTCCGTGTGCCGCGGTCCGACCACGATGTCGGCGAGGTCCTCGGGGGCCGGGCCGGCCGACTCCGAGCGCAGATCCCGGTCCGGCGCGGTCCACAGGGCGGCCAGCCCGTGCCACTCGCCGCCGCCCGTCGCGGCCACCAGACGGGCCCAGCGCCGCAACGACCCCGGCCGCAGCTCGACCACGGGCACCGGGATCGCGGTCCCCGGTCCGGGGTGGGGGGCGAACTCCGGCCCGGCCCCCAGAAGGTCCGTGTACGGGGGCTTCCACTCCGCGTCGTACACGCGGTTGGGCACCGCGGGGCCCGGCGCCCGCAGCCGGGTCCGGGCGACCGTGGGCAGCGTCAGATCCCATAAGTGCTGCGGAAGCAGGCTCAGCACGGCGACGGGGGAGCGCCGGCCCAGCCGGTGCAGCAGCGCGGCGGCCCGGCCCGTGCGCCAGGCGCCGTGACCGCCGTCGGTGACCGCCAGCGTCAGCTGCCGCTCCCCCGCCCCGGTCTCCGCCGCCGCGAGGCCCGCCGCCGTGTCGTCGTCCAGGTCCCAGCGCACCAGCCGTACGGTGCGGAAGGCCGCCGTCTGCTCCATCAGCTCGGCGATCTGCCGCGCCGTGTGCGACCACAGGGCCATCGACGGGCTGTCGTCCACCAGCAGCAGCAGATCCAGCCTGCGCTCGGGGACCGGCCGGCACACCGGGGCCCACATCCCGGTGAGCGCCGCCTGTTCGGCGGTCGCCTCCTCGTCCAGCTCCAGCTCGTGGGGCGAGGCGCGGAACATCCGCAGCGGGCGCAGCGACCTGCCGAGGGCCAGGGAGTCGGCCAGCCGGGGGAAGACGGGCCAGCCGGTCCGGTCGGAGGGCTCGGGGCCGAAGCGCCGGGCGGGGCGCGTCCGCAGCCGGGCCGACCCCGCCGGCGGGAGTTCGGCGAGGAGCGGGTGGGGCGTGTCGGGGAGGGCGGCCAGGTCCTCCTCCAACAGCAGAAGCTCGTCGTCGAGGGCAGGGCCCGGCCGTTCGTCCCCGGACGAGCGCGACCCGTCGGACGCCTCGGGTCGGTCGGGCTGGTCAGGCCGGTCGGGGTGATCGGGGCGATCGGGTGTGCCGGGGCGGTCGGTCTCCGAGGGGGCGCCGGGCTCCGTGGGAGCCTCGGCCCGCTGCCCGGTGTCGTCCTGGGACGCGGAAGGCGCGGGAGGTTCGGCGCCCCGCTCCTCGTCCCGGTCGTCGAGGGGCTCGGGAGCGTCCGGCGGGCGGGCGTCGGAGCGTTCCCCGGGGACCGCCGTCCGTCCGCCGGGGCGGCTCGCCCCGCGGGGACGCACACCGCGCTCCCGGGCCTGACGGCCGGGCACGTCGAACAGCGGCACGGCGGCGTCCTGACACGCCGCCAGATAGAGGGCGTCCGCGAGCTCCATCCAGGTCGGCAGCTCCTGGCCCCGGGCAGCCCGACGTCCCCGCTCCGGCTCCGGACGGCCGGGAGGGGAGGAGGCTCCGGGGGGTGCTGCCGTCATGCGGTCCTCGATTCCGCCCCCGCTCCGTCGAGCCGGTGCCACAGCGCGTCCACGAGGTCCTCCAGCGCCTCCTCGTCATCGCCCGGGAAACGGCCCGAGGTGGCCAGGAACACGGCGTTGAGCAGTTGGTCCACGGCGAGGCCGCCCCGCTCCCGGCTGTTGCGCAGGAACCGGTCGACCAGCTCGTCCGCCCGGGACGGGCCCGTCGGCTTCCGGGCCGTCTCGCCGAGATGGGCCGTGACCATGTCGATCAGCTGCGCACGGTCCGGGTCCGGCATGTGCAGCCGCAGACAGCGGCGGAGGAAGGCGGGCGGGAACTCGCGCTCGCCGTTGGAGGTGATCACCACCATGGGGAAGGCGCGGCACGTGACGACTCCGTCGACGATCTCCGCGGTGCGCTGGGGATCGTCGGTCATGACGGTCACCCTGGGGTGACGGCGCCGGGCCCGGACCAGTTCCGGGATGGTGAACCGGCCCTCCTCGAACACCCCGAGCAGGTCGTTGGCCAGGTCCTGGTCGCTCTTGTCCAGCTCGTCGATCAGGAGGACACGGGGAGTCTCATGGGGCAGCAGCGCCGTGCCCAGCGGTCCGAGCTGGAGGTAGTCGCCGATGCCGGGAAGCTCGTCCTCGCCCGGCTCCCGGCCCTCCGCGGCGCCGGTGCCGTCGGTGTCGTACGAGCGGTGCAGGGTGCGTAACGCCGCCGAGTCCTGGACCCGTCCGATCGCGTCGTACTCGTACAGCCCGGAGCGGAGCGTGGTGCGGCTGGTGATGTGCCAGCGCAGCACCCGGCCCAGCCTGAGCTCCCTGCTGATGCGGTAGGCGAGGGAGGACTTCCCCGTCCCCGGGCGTCCGGTGACGAGCAGGGGCCGGCGCAGCAGCAGGGCCGCGTTGACCATGTCGGCCTCGCGCCGGAGCTGCTCGGAGCCGGGGGACGACGTGGGGACCCGGCCGAGGCGGCGCTCGATCTCCTCGTCGTCGTCCGGGGGCGGGCCGACCACGGGACCGCCGGTGAACCGGCGCCAGGGCGGCGGAGGCGGCAGAAGCTCGTCGAGGCTGGTGTCGTACAGGGGCTGTCCCGTGCCGCGGTAGATCCACCACCGGCGGTCGGCCGTGTCCCGGCCCGCCGTCCCGGGTGCCGGGTTCCCGGCGCCGTTCGCACTTGGCTGTGGTGCCGGGCCGTCCCCCACCGGGTCGCTGCTGGGACGTGCCCTCCCTGAAGCGCCGTCGTCGGGAAGCATCTCGTCCTACCCTCCCCCCTGCGCGGATGAGTCCGCTGTGTCTGACCGCACGCCCGGTAGGCGGTACGGGTCGTCCCAGAGCAAAGCTGCGTGGCGACCGAGCGTAGTAGTAGTGGAGGGGCCGCCCACAGCAGCATCCTCGCCCCCGGCCTTGATGCGCAACGACCTGAGCACCTCGGGCAGCCGGCGAATTCCTTTGCGAGAGGTCAGTTCAAGCAATTCGTCGCGAAAGGCCGGATCGACGCCCCCGCGCCGGTCCCAGACGACGATCGGCACACCCGCCCGAAGGGACTCGCCCAGCTCGTCGACCCCGGGGCTGTCGTCCGGGACCCGGCCGGGCGGGTCGCTGAGGACCACCATCACCGGCTGCGGTTCGGTGAGCAGACGGGCGCGGCTGTCGTCGGGGAACCAGTGGACGGGTCCTTCGCAGGCGGTCACCAGGGCGTCCCAGCGCTTGGCCCAGCGTCCGTGCGTGTCCGTGCGTTCCATCCTCTCGAGGCTGCGCACCACCACTGGATGGTCCTCGCCGAGCGTTCCGCCGGCACCGTGGAAGCCCCGTTTCGCCCATCTCTCGACCGGGAGGTCCAGCAGGTCCCTGGGCAGCAGGAACTCCAGGGTGAGGTCCTCCTTCCAGAAGTAGGCCCAGCCCGTCTCCGCCTCCTCCACCAGGGTCTTGACGCGCTCGGGCAGCTCGGCCACGTCGATGCGTACGTCCCCGCCGCGCCTCGGGTACGGCTCCGGACCGTCCAGCTGCCACCAGTACGTCAGCAGCCGCTCCCCGCTGTGGTCGGGATCGGGCAGGGGGCGCAGCCGGATCAGCAGACAGGCCCCGGGCGTCCATACGGCGTCCGCCGCATCGGAGTCCAGCCATGAGGTGGGCTCGGCGGTGGTCGCGACGGCGGGGTCCGGACGGCCGGCGGTGCGGGTGGCCGCGGGGGCGTTCGCCACGGCGGTGGCCGGCATTTTGGCCGCCGCCCGGGCGGACGCGGGCACGGCGGCCGTGGGAGCGGGCGCGGTGGTGACCGGCGGGCCGGCCGGGGCCGGGCGGGGAGTGGGCACATGGGGGTACGCGTCCGGCCTGAACCGGTGCTCCTCCACCCACTCCAGCAGTTCCCGCTGCTGCCGGCCCTTGGCATGCGCCGCGAACCGCTCGACCAGCAGAACGCAGGGGAGCGGTTCACCGGGGCGGGCGTTGAGGGTCGCCGCGTACAGCACCGCCGACCACGGCTCCTCGCAGTGCTTCGGCAGGGGATCGGGGCGCCAGCCCAGGACCTCCTGGAAGATTCCGCGGACGTCGAGCAGGTCCAGCCCGCTGAGCAGGGCCATCAGCCGCTCCCAGCTGTCCGCCGGGAAGAGGGGCACCTCCGCGAGCGCGATGGCGGTGCGGACCCGGGCCATGTGCCGGGTCTCGCCCTCCAGCGTCGACACGACACTGCCCAGCACCTGGATGCCGTCCGGATACGGCATCACCTCCCTGAGCAGGTACAGCAGGCAGCGGCGCCGGCGGCTGCTCTCCGGCAGGATGATCCGCACCCCCAGCGCGTGGCCCACCAGACGGGCGCACTCGTGGAGCATCCCCGGCTCCTCGAAGCACGGGAGGGCCTCCAGCGCGTCGAGCAGGATCTTGGGCGGCATCCAGGTCCCTTGGGTCCCTTGGGCGAGTGTCACGGGGCCTCGCCTCCCGCCGCGGCCTCGGCGGCCGGCCACAGCTTCTCGAAGAGTTCCAGCGCGGCACGCGCGGGTTCCGACTCGTCGTCCAGCAGCCGCAGGGCGTCGATCAGGGCCTGTCTGCCGTCGCGGTGGTCGGCGCAGGCCTGGACGAGGTAGAAGAGCTGGAGGCGGGGGCGGGGGCTGGCGCGGATGGTGCGCCGGATGGAGGCCGGCAGCAGCCGGCGCAGTGCCGCCGCGCCGTCGTCCTCGATCTGAGGGACGTTCAGCAGGGCGTCGGCCAGCGCGAACTGACTTCTGTCGGAGGGAGGCTCCGGGAATCCCGACGGCGTGGGGGGCCGGGGCGGCCCGAGTGCCGGGGCGAGCGCCGGCCACAGACGGGCCGCCGCCTCCAGCGGGAGCATCCAGGCCACCTTGGCCCGACGGTCGGTGTAGGCGGCGGTGACCAGCCCGACGACCCGCTCCGCGGCCGGGTCCCACACACCGGCTCCGCTGAATCCGGGCCCCACCGGGACACCCGTCGTGCCGAGCCCCTCCAGCTGGATCCAGTCCCGGTACGGCCCGCCCCGCCCGGTGAGCCGGGCGTACGACCACAGACCGGCGGGCGCTCCTGCCGGGTGGCCGTACACGCCGACCTCGCGCCGGTCCGGTTCCCCGCACGGGCCGAGCCGCGCGGGCAGGACGTCGGCGGGCGGCGACCAGTCCGTGTGCAGAACGGCGAGATCCCCGTCCGACCCTCCGGCCAGCGGGCCGGGGAACCAGCCACCGGGCACCACGACCGCCTCACCCGCCCCGGTGTCCGGCCGTCCGGGAAGGTCGACGAGCACGGGCCGCCGCCCCGGCTCCGCCGTCCCGACGGCCGACGCCACCACATGCGCGCAGGTCAGTACCGTGCCCGGCGCCACCAGAACTCCGGCGCCGTGCACCACTTCACGCGTCGACAGAACGCGTACCCGTCCTAACACCGACGCGCCTGTCCCGTCCCCGTTGACCACTGCCCGTCCCTTTCCCCCGCGTGTTCCCCGCGTGTTCCCCCGCGTGCGACCGCCGCACGCGACGGTCTCCACCCAAGAACCAGCGTACGAACCGCATGCGCCCGGTACACGCGTCATGCGTATCCCGGAGCTTTACCGGTTGTGTCACCGGCGAATCATCGGTGCGCGGGCGGGCGCGCGGCGACATGAAGGGGCGCACCTCGGAAGGCCGCCACGGCGTTCATGCCCGGACCGTCCCCCGACGCATCCACAACTCGCCCGTCTGCCGCTGCCGACCGCTGACCGAAGGCACCGCACCGGGCGGTTACGCCGGATGATGCTCACCTGGCGTTCGGGACGGCGGGGGGACAAGGGCGTATGAGTCGTAGGGGAAGGCGCGGGAAGCGCGCGGGGGACACCGCCAAGGCAGCGAAGGACGCGGTCGGGGCCCAGGAGGTCTCGGAGTCGGAACGGCTGCTCTTCGGCGGCCCGCTCCGTTACGACGCGGGCTGGAACCACCACGACGGTTCCTTTCTGGAGCTCGGCCTGCGCGCCATGGTCCTGCGGATGCCGCGGCTGATCGGCTCTACGATCCGGCTGGCCCACCGCGCCGACCGGCGGGCGCTGCTCCAGGTCGCCGCGGCGGAGGCCGGCGGCGGCATCGCGCAGGCGGTCGGCCTGGTCGCGGTCAACCGGGTGCTCGTCCAGCTGCTGGAGCACGGGGAGACCACCAAACGTCTTGCCGCCGCGGCCCCCGCACTCGTCGCGGTGGCCGTCACCGCCGTCGTCGGCGCACTGCTGAAGTCGGCCTCCACCGCCGGCACCGGGCGGCTGGAGCCGAAGGTGTTCCGGGTGGCGACGGAGGAGTACCTGGAGCGGGTGGCCCGTGTGGAGCTGGCCGCCGTGGAGGACGAGGAGTTCCACAGGCTGCTGGACTCCGCCCAGTGGGGCGCCGAGTCCGCCCGGCAGATGATCAAGTTCTGTGTGTCGGTGGTCACCGCCGCGATCGCGCTGATCGCCGCCGCCGGCGTCCTGACGGCGTTGCACCCGGCGCTGCTGCCCCTGCTGGCGATGATGACGCTGCCGAGCGCCTGGAGCGCGCTGACCATCGCCCGCCGCCGCTACATCTCCTTCCATACCTGGGTCCAGCACGCCCGGGCCAGTCAGTTGCTGGGGCGCCTGCTCATCGACGTCCAGGCCGCGCCCGAGGTACGGGTGCACAACATCGGGCCGTTCCTGCTCAAGCACTTCCGCACGATGGCCGAGACCGGCGAGCGGGAGCAGACCCGCCTGGCCTCCCTGGCCGCCCGTACCGGTCTGATCGCCTCGGGCTGGACGGGGCTCGCCACCGTCGCCACCTACGGGGTGCTCGGCCTGCTGCTGTGGACCGGCGCCATGGACCTGGCCGTCGCCGGCACCGCCGTCATCGCCGTCCGCACCGGCTCCGCCAACCTCGAGTCCCTGGTCGTCCAGCTCAACTACCTCTACGAGGAGAGCCTGTTCGTCGCCGACCTCGACCGGCTGTGCCGGGAGGCCGACCGCCGTCTCATCCCGGCCACCGGCCGTCCCCTGCCCCAGAAGATCGACGCCGTCCGCTTCGAGAACGTCACCTTCACCTACCCGGGCACGGCCGACGGCCGCCCCGCCCTGAAGGACGTGAGCATCACCATCCCCACAGGGAAGATCGTCGCCCTGGTGGGCAGCAACGGCAGCGGCAAGAGCACGCTCGCCAAGCTCCTGTGCGGCCTGTACGCCCCGGACACCGGCCGAGTCCTCTGGGGCGACGTGGACGCCGCCGAGGCCGACCGCGCCGACCTCTTCGACCGTGTCGCCGTCGTGGCCCAGGACTTCTACCTCTGATCTTGCGAGAGTGCCCCGGCCTTCAGGCCGGGGGTGAATCGCATCTCTGACCTCAGCCGTGGGCACGGGTCCGCACTGTCTACCCA
>NZ_BAAAHG010000075.1:0-21122 GCF_039525155.1 Streptomyces thermoalcalitolerans
ATGCGAAAGCCGAGCCGGGTGCCCCCCTCCAGCAGCGCGCGGCAGCCGCCCGTCCCCCCCCCGTTTCTCATTCCCTGCGGAGGACTTGACCCACTGTCACCTGTGGTATGCACCGAAGGCGAGGGATCTTCGCCACGCTCACTCTGATGGGCGAATTCCGCCGGTCAGATGTGGCCGATTCCCGCGCCCGCCTCCGCGTTCTCCCCGCGCTTGGTGAGCAGCGCGACCAGAACGGCCACGGCCGCGATGCCGGCGGCGATGAGGGAGGCGAGGCTCATGCCGGAGATGAAGGTGTCGTGCGCGACGGAGGTGACCTTCGCGACGATCTCCTCGGGCGTTCCCGGCGGCATCGGCGGCACCACACCGACCTGGACCGCCTCGGAGGCCCCCTCCAGCTGAGCGGGCGTGAGCGGCGGGAGTCCCGCCTCCTTCCAGTTGTCCCCCAGGGTGTTGTTCACCCGGGAGGCCATCACGGCGCCCAGCACGGCCGTACCGAGGCTGCCGCCGACCTGCATGGCGGACTGCTGCAGCCCGCCGGCCACGCCGGACAGCTCCAGGGGCGCGTTGCCGACGATGACCTCGGTGGCACCGACCATGACGGGGGCGAGACCGAGGCCGAGCACCGCGAACCAGAGCGACATGATCGCGCTGCCCGTGTCCACCTCCAGCGTGGACAGGCCGTACATGGCGAGCGCGGTGGCGGCCATGCCGCCGGCCAGCGGAATGCGCGGCCCCAGCTTGGTGATCATGAATCCCGCGAGCGGGGAGCCGACGATCATCGCGCCGGTGAGCGGGAGGAGGTGCGTGCCCGCCTCGACCGGGGTCATCCTGTGCACGTTCTGCAGGTAGAAGGTGATGAAGAACAGGCCGCCCATGAACGCGATGGCCATCAGGACCATGAGGGCCACGCCCGCGGACAGCGGCACCGAACGGAACAGCGTCAGCGGGATCAGCGGCTCCTTCACCTTCCTCTCCCAGAGGGCGAAGCCGCCGAAGCCGATGAGGGACAGGGCGATGAACAGCCACGTCGTGCCGTCGCCCCAGCCCCACTCCGGCGCCTTGATCAGGGCCCAGACCAGGAAGAACATGGCCGCCGAGAGCAGGACGATGCCGAGGAGGTCGAAGGAGCGCGGCGCGTTCTCGGCGCGGTGGTCGAGCAGGATCAGCACTCCCAGGACCACGGCGAGGACGCCGACGGGCACGTTGATGAAGAACACCGACTGCCAGTTGACGTGCTCGACGAGGACCCCGCCGAGGATCGGGCCGCCGGCGGTGGAGGCGCCGATGACCATGCCCCAGATGCCGATGGCCATGTTGAGCTTCTCGGCCGGGAAGGTGGCCCGCAGCAGACCGAGCGCGGCCGGCATCAGCAGCGCGCCGAACAGTCCCTGGAAGACCCGGAAGACGATGACCATGGCGATGCTGCCGGACAGCCCGATCGCCCCGGAGGCGGCGGCGAAGCCGGCCACCCCGACGAGGAAGGTCTGCCGGTGTCCGAAGCGGTCACCGAGCTTGCCCGCGGTGATCAGGGAGACCGCGAGGGCGAGGAAGTAGGAGTTGGTGATCCACTGGACGTCCGCGAGGCTGGCGTCCAGGTCCTGGGCGATGGCCGGGTTGGCGATGGCCACGATGGTGCCGTCGAGGGCCACCATCATGACCCCCACGGCGACGGTGATCAGGGTGGCCCATGGACGTCCGCGCAGTCCTTTGGGCGGCGCGGAATCCGCCGGAGCCGATGGAGCGCTGTCCCCCGCCCCGGTCGATTCGATGGTCTGACTAGTCATATTTCGAGGCTAGTGACAGTCACTGACAATCGACAAACGGGTTCATCAGTCAGTCACTGACATGCCACCCCCTATAGTCTGAGCGGGGGAACCGGTGAACAGTGCGGGGAAAGGGGCCGGAGAGCTCCATGAGGACGGCGGAGACCGCCGGGAAGGCGTCGCAGACGATGTCGTCGCGTCCGGGGCTGCGCGAGCGCAAGAAACAACGCACCAGGGACGCGTTGCTGCGGTCCGCCCTCGAACTGTTCACCACCCGGGGATACGAGCGCACGACGGTCGACGAGATCGCCGAGGCCGTCGGCGTCTCCCCGCGCACCTTCTTCCGCTACTTCGGCGGCAAGGAGGACGCCGCCCTCGCCGTGCAGGAGATGGCGGAGGCGCACTTCGTCGACTCGCTGCGCGCCCGTCCGCCCGAGGAGCCCCCGCTGGAGGCACTGCGCCGGGCGGTGCTGGAGAGCTGGGACACCATCAGCGACGCCGTCGTGACCGTCGTCCCCGTGGAGCTGTTCCTGCGCATGTTCCGGGTGATCGAGTCGACACCGGTCCTGCTGGCCGCGTATCTGCGCCGCTCGGCGGAGACCGAGGAGCAGATCGCGCGCCTGCTCGCCGAGCGCGAGGGCCTGGACGTGGACGCCGATCCCCGGCCGCGGCTGGCGGTGGCCGTCTTCGGCGCGGTGATGCGGGTGACGACCCGTCAGTGGAGCGTGGACGAGAACGGCGACCTGGAGGCGATGCGGGAGCTCGCCGCCGCGTACCTCGATCAGGTGGGGCCGGCGCTGACCGGCAACTGGCGTACGCCCGCCCGGTCCTGAACCGGCGCAAGGGACAACACGCCCCGAACAGACGCAAGGGACAACATGTCCTGAAGAAGCATAGGGACGGCATACAGCCCAGGGCACCCTTGCGCGGCCTCACACGTGATTCCCGCCACTCGGCCGCCGCGAGACCGTCTCGTTCTCCTAATGTGTCCTCCCAGTGATTTCCTTCGAGACCTCCCCCCACCTCACCGTCTGGCGTGCCCTGCTCGCGCTGGCCGTGGTCTTCGTGATGCTGGCCACCACCGGCTGGAGCGCCGTGCGCGGCCACCGCGAAACCACCGCCCTGCAGGCGTCCCTGTCCGCATGGGAGCACGGCCGGCTGCACGGGCACCGGCTGCCCGCCCCGGACGCGTCCCCCGCCCGGCTGAGCCGCTTCTTCGCCTCGCTCGGCGCGCAGGACCGCAGCCGGCTCGCCCGCCGCTATCCGCTCGCGGTCGGCAACATGAACGGCGCCCCGGTCAAGCTGCGTTACCAGGCCAACCGCATCGCGCTCCGCCAGGCGCGCGAGGCCGAGCTGAAGCGCATGCGCGACAGCCGGCTCACCCCGGCCGGGCAGCAGGAGGCCGGCCGCCGCGTGCACCGCTACACGGCGCTGATGGCGAAGGACCGGCAGATCCTCGCCTTCGACCCCGAGGGCACCGGCCGTGTCGCCGAGGTCTTCGGCGACCTGCGCACGGCGGAGCGGATCTCCGTCGTCGTCCCCGGCGTCGACACCCATCTGCTCACCTTCCAGCGGACCTACCGGCCCTACTCGGCGCCGCACGGCATGGCGAGGGCGCTGTACAAGGCCGAGCGCACGGTGGCCCCCGGCACACGTACGGCGGTGATCGCCTGGGCCGACTACACCGCGCCCAGCGGGGTCGGCATGGACGCGGCCACGGCGATGCGCGCCAAGGAGGGCGCCGTCCGGCTGAACCGGCTGCTGCACGGGCTGCCCGGCGCCTCCTCCGTCGCGCTGTTCTGCCACAGCTACGGCTCGGTGGTGTGCGGCCTCGCCGCGCGCGGGCTGCCGCACCGGGTGTCCGACATAGCGGTGGCCGCCAGCCCCGGCATGCGGGTGGAGAAGGTCTCCCAACTGCGCACCTCCGCCCGGGTGTGGGCGATGCGGGACGCCACCGACTGGATCCAGGACGTGCCGTACCTGGAGTTCGGCGGGCTCGGCCACGGTGCCGACCCGGTCTCCCCGGCGTTCGGGGCACGGGTGCTGTCGGCACGGGGCGCCAAGGGCCACGCCGGCTACTTCGAGCCGGGCACCGACAGCCTGACCAACCTCGCCGAGATCGGGGTCGGCGCCTACGGCTCGGTGCGGTGCGCCCATGACGACGACAGATGCCGGGCGGATTTGTCCGGTATGACGACGGCCGAACACGCGTAGAGACAACAGGAAGTGCGGTCCGCGCGGGGAGGGACGAAGCAGCCCGCTCCCCCTACGATGAGCCGTATGGGTGACGTACTGGCCGGATTTCACGCTGCCTGGGAGTTCGAGTCCGACTCCGTGCTCATCCGCTACGAACGGGGGATTCGAACGCCAAAGCTCTTCCAGGCCCTCGGCACCCGCCGGATTCCGCTGACGGCGCTCGAGGGTGTGACGCTCACCGCGGGCAAGCGCGGCACGGTGGTCCTGCGCGCCGAGCCCAGGCCCGGCGCCGATCCGCTGATGGACGCGGCCGACGGACAGCTCAAGGAGAACCACGACCCGTACCGCCTGGTGCTGCCGGCCGAACGGGAGACGCTCGCCGAGTACTACGCCGACGAACTGCGCGCACGTCTCACCGAGAGCGGCCCGGCCGACCGCCACCTGGTGGCGCCGCCCGCGGCACCGCTCCAGTTCAAGGCGTACGACGGGAAGGCGTCCTTCGACGGTACGACGGTGAGTTTCCGGTGGTTCTGGACGGGGGCGTCCTCGGCCAAGTGGAAGGCCGGCGACCAGAAGTTCTCCGTGGCCGACCTGAGCGGGGTGGAGTGGCGTTCACCAGAGCTGTTCGAGGGACATCTGCGGCTGCTGCCCCGTGAGGCCGACGCCGCACGGCCGGCGCAGCCGGACCAGGACCCGGCCTCGGTGGTGTTCGGCCTCGGCTACGGCGCGGTCCACGAGTCCCTGCCGTTCGCGGCGGCCGTCCTGGCCGCGATCCGGTCGGCGAGCCCCCCGGCCCCGGCCGCGGTCACGGCCCCGCGCCGCGACCCCGCGGACATCGCGGAACGCATCCGCCGTCTGGGAGAACTCCACCAGGCGGGGCTGGTGACGGACGAGGAGTTCTCGGTGAAGAAGGCGGAACTGCTCGCCGAGCTGTGACCGGGGCGGCGCGGGCCGGGCGGTTCTCCTGCTCCCGTCCCGCCGAGGTCAGCGACATGTCGGGACACCGGTCGCCGACCACCCGCCCGGCGATCGGCTCCAGCAAGGACAGCTCCTCCTCGGTCAGGACGATCCGCGTCGCCGCCACGTTCTCCTCCACCCGGCTCGGCTTGCGCGTGCCCGGAATCTGGACGACCGGCAGCCCGTGCACGGAGGCCCGCTGCTGCACCCAGGCCAGCGCGATCTGCGCGAGCGAGGCCCCGTGGGCGGAGGCGACCGTACGGATCGGCTCCAGCAGCGCCGCGTTGGCGGCCGCGTTCTCCCCCCGGTAGCGGGGCACGGTGCGCCGGAAGTCGTCGCTGGTCAGCTCCTTCTCCGCGTGGACGAAGCTCCCGGTCAAAAACCCTCGCCCCAGCGGCGAGTACGGCACCAGCGCCACTCCCAGCTCGGCCGCCGCCGGCACCACGTGCGCCTCGATGTCCCGGCTGAACAGCGACCACTCCGACTGCACGGCGGCGATCGGGTGCACGGCGTGCGCGGCCCGCAGTTCCCCGGCGGTGACCTCGCTCAGCCCCAGGTGCTTGACCTTCCCCTCGCGCACCAGGTCGGCCATGACCCCGACGGTCTCCTCGATCGGGACGTTCACGTCGCGCCGGTGCATGTAGTAGAGGTCGATCACGTCGACGTCCAGGCGCTTCAGGCTCGCCTCGACGGCCTGCCGGATGTACGGCGGGTCGTTCCGGACGATCCGCCCGGTCGGGCCGTCCGGCGGGACCACCAGCCCGAACTTGGTGGCGATCACGACCTCGTCCCGGTGCGCCTCGAGGAACGGTGCGAGGAACCGCTCGTTCTCGCCGTCCCCGTAGACGTCCGCGGTGTCGTAGAGCGTGACGCCCAGTTCCAGGGCCCGCTCCAGGGTGGCGCGGGACTCCTCGGCGTCCGAGGGGCCGTAGGCGTAGCTCATGCCCATGCAGCCGAGGCCCTGGATGCCGACCTCCGGTCCGCTCTCGCCCAGCCGTACCGTCGGAATCCTGCTGTCGGTCATCGCGTCGCGTTCCTCTTCTCTTTTTCTTTCTCTTCGTGGTGACGTACGGCGTCCGCGTAGAAACCGATCTTGCGGTCCAGTACCGCGAGCGTGTCCTGGAGTTCGCCGATCCGGGCCAGGACGTCCCGGCGGGTCGCCTGGAGCAGCGCGTACCGCTCGCCGTACGTGCTCTCGCCCTCGCGCACCAGCTCCGCGTACCTGACCATGTCGGCGACCGGCATCCCGGTCAGCCGCAGCTTGCCGACGAGGTCCAGCCAGTCCAGGTCGCGGTTGGTGTAGCGGCGCTGCCCGGTGTGCGAACGGTCGACGTGGGCCATCAGGCCGATCCGCTCGTACCAGCGCAGGGTGTGGGCCGTCAGACCGGTGAGAGCGGCGACCTCGCTGATGGTGTAGCTGTCCTGCCCGTCGGGACGCGGGTGCCGCGGTGGCCCGGAGCAGAGATCGGTACGGGCGGGAGCCTGCTCGGTCTCCTCGGTGGTCACGGTCTCCTCGGTGGTCACGGCCGTGCTCTGCGTCGCCGTCATGACCTTCACGCTAGGAAGTTGGAGTGCACTCCAAGCAAGCCGAATCCGGGAGGTGGCCGAAAAGCAGGGGTGCGGGGCGGGTGCGGTGGCTACCGTGCGGGCCATCACTCCTCCTAGCAAGGGGACCACCGGCTTCAGCCGGTGGGGGAGTTGCTTCTCTGGTCTGCTCTGACATCAGCCGTGTGCACGGATCTGCACCGTTCGTCTCAGCCGCGACGTACTCGCGTCTGTTAGACATGTGACGCACGTATAATCGACGTATGGCCGTGACCAGGAAAGTCCGCCGGTTCTCCGGCGGCGTGTACGACCTCGGGCTCCACGTTGTGTGGTGTCCGAAGTACCGCCGTCCGGTGCTCGGCGGGCGGGTTGCGGTGCGCCTGGAGGAGCTGATCCGGCAGAAGGCCGACGAACGGGGGTGGGAGATCGTGGCGCTCGACGTGATGCCCGACCACGTGCACCTGTTCGTCAAGCACGACCCGAAGTCCTCGGCGTCGTACGTCGCGAACCAGTTCAAAGGCTTCACCTCCCGCGTCCTGCGCGCGGAGTTCCCGCACCTGCGATCGCAGCTTCCGACGCTGTGGTCGTCGTCGTACTTCGCGGCGTCGGTCGGCGCCGTCTCGGCAAACACCGTCCGCCGGTACATCGACACCCAGTGGGAGCGCCCGTGGCGGAAGCAGAAGGGGGACGGGGCGTGATCCGGGCGTACACGTTCCTCCTGCGGCCCACAGCCCGCCAGCGGGCTGCGCTGGGTGAGATGCTGCGGGACCACTGCGCGCTCTACAACGCGGCATTGCAGGAACGCCGGGACGCCTACCGGCACGCGTCGAAGACGACCGTGCGCTACGGGGACCAGTCCGCGCAGCTCAAGGAGATCCGCGCGTTCGACCCCGACGGCCAGGGCCGCTGGTCGTTCTCCTCCCAGCAGGCCACCCTGCGCCGCCTGGACAAGGCGTTCCAGGCGTTCTTCAAGCGGGTCAAGGCCGGCCAGAAGCCCGGATACCCGAGGTTCAAGGGGATCGGGCACTTCGACACCGTCACCTTCCCCAAGGACGGCGACGGCTGCCGCTGGGACTCCACCCCGCACGAGAGGCAGACCCGCGTCCGCCTCCAGGGCATCGGGCACGTCCGCGTGCACCGGCACCGGCCCGTGCGGGGACGCGTCAAGACCATCTCGGTCAAACGCGAAGGGAACCGCTGGTACGTCGTCCTCGCCTGCGACAACGTGCCCGCCGAGAAGCTGCCGCCCACCGGCGCGACCGTCGGCATCGACATGGGCACCACCCACTTCCTCACCACGTCCGACGGCGAGCACACGCCGAATCCACATTTCCTCCACGCCGCGATGGAGGAGCTGGCCGCCGCGCAGCGGCACCTGGCGACGTTCCCCAAGCGGACCCGGCAGCGCACCAAGAAGCACCGGGCCGCCGCCCGGAAGGTCGCCAAGCTGCACGCCAAAGTGCGCCGGCAACGCCTCGACTTCCACCACAAAACCGCCCGCGCACTGGTCACCGCCCATGACGTGATCGCGCACGAGCACCTGAACACCGCCGGGATGACCAAACGCCCGGCGCCCAAGCCCGACCCCGGCAACGACGGCACCTTCCTCCCGAACGGCGCCGCTGCCAAGGCCGGGCTGAACCGAAACATCCTCGACGCGGGCTGGGGGCAGTTCCTGACGATCCTGGCGAACAAGGCTGAAAGCGCCGGTCGCCTCGTGATCCCAGTGGACCCCCGCAACACCTCCCGCACCTGCCCGCCCAGCCTCGGCGGCTGCGGACACGTGGACAGCGGCAACCGCGTCACCCAAGCGAAGTTCCAGTGCACGGCGTGCGGCTTCACCGCGAACGCGGACCACGTCGGCGCAACGAACGTCCTCGACAGGGCCGGGCTGGTCCTCTGCGCGGCGGCATAGCCACCGACGCAGGAAGCCCGCGCGTTCACGCGTGGGTGGAGTCACGAGTCTCGTACGACGTGCCGTGCCCGAGGACGCCGAGGAAGTGCTGCGACTGCGCCAGGTGATGCTCGACTCGATGTCCGGCGCGGACACGTCCACGGACTGGCACGCCCAGTCCCTGCCCGCCCTGCGCGCGAAGCTGGCCGAGGCGGACGGGGACTTCGTGGCGTACGTCGTGGACCACCCGGAGCGGCCGGGGACGCCGGCCGCTCTGGCGGCGGGCACGATCGAGTACCGGATCGGCCGGCCGGGCAATCCCCTCGGCGCGGTCGGGTACGTCTTCAGCGTCGCGACGGACCCCGGCGCCCGCCGCCGCGGGTATGCGCGCGCGTGCATGGAGACGCTGCTCGACTGGTTCCGCAGGCGCGGCGCCGACCGGGTGCGGCTCACCGCGTCCGCCGAGGGCGCACCGCTGTACACCTCCCTCGGCTTCCGGCCCAAGCCCCACCCGCTGCTGGAGCTGCACCTGTGAGCGCTTAGGCTCGATGCCATGTCGTTGAAGAGCCTGGCGTCGATCGAGAACTGGCCGGTTCCCACCGCCGCGGCGGGCGTGGTCCGCGCGGACGGCACGGTCCTGGGCACCCACGGCCCCACCGACCGGCGCTTTCCCCTCGCCTCGGTCACCAAGCCACTGGCGGCCTACGCCGTGCTCGTGGCGTACGAGGAGGGCGCGATCGAGCTGGACGAGCCGGCCGGCCCGCCCGGCGCGACCGTCCGCCATCTGCTCGCCCACACCTCGGGGCTGGCCTTCGACGAGCACCGGGTGGTGGCCCCGCCCGGTGAACGGCGGCTGTACTCCAACGCCGGCATCGAACAGCTCGGCGACCATGTGGCGAAGGCGACGGACATCTCGTTCCCGGAGTACCTGCGCCAGGCGGTCCTGGAGCCGCTGGGCATGACCCGGACGACCCTGGACGGCTCCCCGGCCAAGGACGCGGTCTCGACGGTCGACGACCTGCTCCGCTTCGCCGCCGAGGTCCAGGCCCCGCGCCTGCTGGACCCCCGCACGGTCGCCGAGGCGATGACGGTCCAGTTCCCCGGCACCAAGGGCGTCCTGCCGGGCTACGGCCACCAGAACCCCAACGACTGGGGCCTCGGCTTCGAGATCCGCGGCTCCAAGTCCCCCCACTGGACCGGCGCTTCCTCCTCCCCCCGCACCTTCGGCCACTTCGGCCAGTCGGGCACGTTCCTGTGGGTCGACCCGGACGCGAGGGTGGCCTGCGTGGCGCTGACGGACCGCGCGTTCGGCCCGTGGGCGATCGAGGCATGGCCGCCGTTCACGGACGGAATCCTGGCGGAACTGCGCTGACGCCGCCGCCCGGCACGCGCACGGCCCCGCCCCGCCCGCCGGGCGGGCGGTGACGCCCCGGCAGAGGCTCCCAGCCGCCCTCGAGCCGGCCGGACGGACGTGCCGGCCGGCGGGCCATGACGTCCTCACGGGCGGACCGGCACGCCGACCTCACGGACGAACCGAACAACCCGGGCGCGGGAGCGGCCCGTTCACCCGGCCTGCATCTCCCACAGCAACAGCTCCGCGGCCGTCACGCCCACCACCTCCAGGCCCTTGGCGTCGGTGATCCGCGCCGCGTCCCCCGGACCCAACCGGTCTTCGTCCAGTCGCACTTCGCCCCGTACAACGTGGATGTACACATATGCCGTATCCGGCACCTTCGTCCGCTCCCCCGCCGCCAGGCGGCGGACGTGGAGCCGGGCGCCGGCCTCGGGGACGGCGTACGGGGTGGAGTCGGTGACGCCGCGGACGAGTTCGTAGCGGGGGGTGCCGCCGGGCCGGAGCGGGGTCAGCCACATCTGGACGAAGGTCAAGGGCGCGCCGGTGTCGTTGCGTTCCACGTGACGGACGCCGTCCGCCGCGCTCAGGTGCTGGAGGTCGCCGGGGCGGACCAGCGTCTCGTGGCCCGTGGAGTCGCGGTGGGTCAGTTCGCCCTCGACGACCCAGGTGACGATCTCCGTGTGGCTGTGCGGGTGCTCGTCGAAGCCCGCACCGGGGGCCAGTTGCTCCTCGTTGCAGGCGATGAGGGCACCGAAGCGAAGATTGTCCGGATCGTAGTGGGGGCCGAAGGAGAAGGCGTGCCAGGAGGTGATCCCGGCCGCCGCGTCACCGCCCCGGTAACGCTCTGCCGCACGCCGTATTTCCGTCGTCACACGGACCACCGTAGCCCCTGGCCGCAAAGCTCCGGAGAAGTCCCGGAGAAGCTCCGGCCCCGACCCGGCGGCACGCACACGCATCCGGATGAGGCAGGCTTGTCATCGTGCCCGAACCCGAATCCCACCAGAGCCGCGCCGCAGACCACCGTGCCCATCCGCACGCCGCGACCCTGAAACGGCTGGAGAAGTCGTCCGGGGCGCTGGCCGCACAGGCCATCGCCCGCATGGACGAGACGCTGCCGTGGTACCGGGCGATGCCCCCGGAGAACCGTTCCTGGATCGGACTGGTGGCCCAGGCGGGCATCGCCGCCTTCACCGAGTGGTTCCGGCGGCCCGACGCGCCCCAGGCCATTTCCACCGATGTGTTCGGGACCGCACCGCGCGAGCTGACCCGGGCGATCACGCTGCGGCAGACCGTGGAGATGGTGCGCACCACGATCGAGGTCATGGAGTCCGCCATCGACGAGGTGGCGGCGCCGGGGGACGAGGCCGTGCTGCGCGAGGCGCTGCTCGTGTACGCGCGCGAGATCGCCTTCGCCACCGCCCAGGTGTACGCCCAGGCCGCCGAGGCGCGCGGCGCCTGGGACGCCCGGCTGGAGTCCCTGGTCGTCAATGCCGTGCTCAGCGGGGAGGCCGACGAGGGCGCGGTGTCCCGGGCCGCCGCCCTGGGATGGAACGCGCCCGAGCATGTGTGCGTGGTGCTCGGGACCGCGCCCGACGGGGACTCCGAGCTGACCGTCGAGGCCATCCGGCGGGCCGCCCGGCACGCCAAGCTCCAGGTGCTCACCGGGGTGCTCGGGGACCGGCTCGTCGTGATCGCGGGCGGGAGCGACAATCCGCTGGCGGTGGCCAAGTCGCTGATCGGCCCCTTCGCCCCCGGGCCCGTCGTCGCCGGACCGGTCGTGCCCGACCTGCTCGCCGCCACCCGGTCCGCCCAGGCCGCCGCGGCCGGGCTGAAGGCGTGTTCCGCCTGGCAGGACGCGCCGCGGCCGGTGCTGGCCGACGATCTGCTGCCGGAGCGCGCCATCGCCGGTGATCCGAGTGCGCGCGAGCAGTTGGTAGAGGAGATCTACAGACCGCTGAAGGAGGCCGGGTCGGCCCTGCTGGAAACCCTCAGCGTCTATCTGGAGCAGGCGAGCAGTCTCGAAGGCGCGGCGAGGATGCTCTTCGTTCACCCGAACACCGTGCGCTACCGGCTCCGACGTGTGACTGACGTCACCGGTTGGTCGCCCTCCGATGTACGATCCGCGTTCACGCTACGGATCGCGCTGATCCTGGGGCGTCTGGCCGATGGAGATCCCCAGGCCTAGGCTTTTGTCGGGGGTCCACAAAACCCCTCTGTGTTCTTCGTCCCTGTCCCCACGGGCGGCTCCGGCCGCCCCCAAGAGAGAGTGTGAGAGTGCTCGTACTCGTCGCTCCCGGCCAAGGCGCCCAGACGCCCGGCTTCCTGACTCCCTGGCTCGAACTGCCCGGTGCCACCGACCGTGTGACCGCCTGGTCGGACGCCATCGGACTGGACCTCGTCCACTACGGGACGCAGGCCGACGCCGACGCGATCCGCGACACCGCGGTGGCCCAGCCGCTGCTGGTGGCCGCCGGCCTGCTGTCGGCTTCGGCCCTGGGTGACATCGGCGCGGACGTGGTCGCGGGCCACAGCGTCGGCGAGATCACCGCCGCGGCGTTCGCGGGCGTCCTGGACGACATCTCCGCCCTGACCCTGGTGCGCAAGCGGGGCCAGGCCATGGCCGAGGCCGCCGCGATCACCGAGACCGGCATGTCGGCGCTGCTCGGCGGCGACCCTGAGGTGTCCGTCGCGCATCTGAAGAAGCTGGGCCTGACCCCGGCGAACGTCAACGGCGCGGGCCAGATCGTGGCCGCCGGCACCCTGGAGCAGCTGGCCGCGCTGAACGAGGACAAGCCCGAGGGTGTGCGCAGGATCGTCCCGCTGCAGGTGGCCGGTGCCTTCCACACGCACCACATGGCCCCCGCGGTCGACAAGCTGGCCGAGGCCGCCAAGGCGCTCACCCCCACCGACCCGAAGGTCACCTACGTCTCCAACAAGGACGGCCGGGCCGTGCACAGCGGCGCCGAGATCGTCGAGCGGCTGGTCGGCCAGGTCGCCAACCCCGTCCGCTGGGATCTGTGCATGGAGACCTTCAAGGAGCTCGGCGTCACCGCCCTGATCGAGGTGTGCCCCGGCGGCACGCTGACCGGTCTGGCCAAGCGCGCGCTGCCCGGCGTGAAGACGCTGGCGCTGAAGACCCCCGACGACCTCGACGCGGCCCGCGAGCTCATCTCCGAGCACGCCTGACGATCCCTGAGGAGCCGACGATCATGCCGAAGATCAAACCCGCCAAGGGCGCCCCGTACGCGCGCATCCTGGGCGTAGGCGGCTACCGGCCCACGCGCGTGGTGCCCAACGAGGTGATCCTCGAGAAGATCGACTCGTCCGACGAGTGGATCCGCTCGCGCTCCGGCATCGAGACCCGGCACTGGGCGTCGCCCGAGGAGACCATCGCGGCGATGTCGATCGAGGCCTCCGGCAAGGCGATCGCGAGCGCCGGGATCGACGCCTCGCAGATCGGCGCCGTGATCGTCTCGACCGTCTCGCACTTCAGCCAGACCCCGGCCATCGCCACCGAGATCGCCGACAAGCTGGGCACGGACAAGGCGGCCGCCTTCGACATCTCGGCGGGCTGCGCCGGTTTCGGCTACGGCCTCACCCTGGCCAAGGGCATGATCGTCGAAGGATCGGCGGAGTACGTCCTCGTCATCGGCGTGGAGCGGCTCAGCGACCTGACCGACCTGGAGGACCGGGCCACGGCCTTCCTGTTCGGCGACGGCGCCGGCGCGGTCGTGGTCGGTCCCTCCGAGGAGCCCGGGATCGGTCCGACCGTCTGGGGCTCGGAGGGCGACAAGGCCCAGACGATCAAGCAGACCGTGCCCTGGGACCGCTTCCGCAAGGCCGACGCGGCCGACCTTCCCCGGGACAGCGAGGGCAACGTCAAGTTCCCCGCGATCACGCAGGAGGGCCAGGCGGTGTTCCGCTGGGCCGTGTTCGAGATGGCGAAGGTCGCCCAGCAGGCGCTGGACGCGGCCGGGATCACCCCGGACGAACTGGACGTCTTCATCCCGCACCAGGCCAATGTGCGGATCATCGACTCGATGGTGAAGACCCTCAAGCTGCCGGAGCGTGTCACGGTCGCCCGTGACATCCGCACCACCGGCAACACCTCGGCCGCCTCGATTCCGCTCGCGATGGAGCGGCTTCTGGCGACCGGCGAGGCGAAGAGCGGCGACACCGCGCTCGTCATCGGCTTCGGGGCGGGTCTCGTCTACGCCGCGACGGTCGTTACCCTCCCCTAGGCACTCCGTGCCGGATCATGTTTCCGGCATGGGAGCCGTATCACCTGCCGCTGCCGCGGTGGGCGCCACACCCTCTGGAATAGTTGCGAAGGAGCGCCGACATGGCCGCCACTCAGGAAGAGATCGTCGCCGGTCTCGCGGAGATCGTGAACGAGATCGCCGGGATCCCGGTCGAGGACGTCCAGCTGGACAAGTCCTTCACCGACGACCTGGACGTCGACTCGCTGTCCATGGTCGAGGTCGTCGTCGCCGCCGAAGAGCGCTTCGACGTCAAGATCCCCGACGAGGACGTCAAGAACCTCAAGACGGTCCGCGACGCGACCGAGTACATCCTCAAGCACCAGAGCTGATCGGCCGATCACAGCTCTGGGCTGACTGCCCCGCCACCCGGCGGTGGCGCCGTTGTCCCCCGCGCGAGCGGGGGTTGTCCTCCTCGAATCCGCTGGAGAAAGAATTCCCGTGAGCTCGACCAATCGCACTGTGGTCGTCACCGGTATCGGCGCAACCACACCGCTGGGTGGCGACGCAGCCTCGACCTGGGAGGGCCTGGTCGCCGGCAAGTCCGGTGTGAAGCCCCTGACCCAGGACTGGGCGGCTGCTCAAGCCGTCCGGATCGCGGCCCCGGTGGCCGTGGAACCGACCGAGATCCTTCCGCGCCCGCAGGCACGCCGTCTGGACCGCTCCGCGCAGTTCGCGCTGATCGCCGCCCAGGAGGCCTGGAAGGACGCCGGTTTCACCGGCAAGGCGGGCGAGGGCGCCCCCGTCGACCCCGACCGGCTCGGCACGGTCGTCGCCTCCGGCATCGGCGGTGTGACGACCCTGCTGGAGCAGTACGACGTGCTGAAGGAGAAGGGCGTACGCCGTGTCTCCCCGCACACCGTCCCCATGCTGATGCCGAACAGCCCCTCGGCCAACGTGGGGCTGCTCGTGGGTGCCCGCGCCGGTGTGCACACGCCGGTCTCCGCGTGCGCCTCGGGTGCCGAGGCCATCGGCTACGCCATTGAGATGATCCGCACCGGCCGTGCCGACGTCGTCGTCGCCGGCGGTACGGAGGCGGCGATCCACCCGCTGCCCATCGCCGCGTTCGGCAACATGATGGCGATGTCCAAGAACAACGAGAACCCCCAGGGCGCCTCGCGTCCCTACGACATCGACCGGGACGGCTTCGTCCTCGGCGAGGGCGCGGGTGTGCTCGTCCTGGAGTCCGCCGAGCACGCCGCCCAGCGCGGCGCCCGCGTCTACGCGGAGGCGGTCGGACAGGGCATCTCCGCCGACTCCCACGACATCGTCCAGCCCGAGCCGGAGGGCCGCGGCATCGCGCACGCCCTGCAGAACCTGCTGGAGCGCACCGACCTGGACCCGGCCGAGATCGTGCACGTCAACGCGCACGCCACGTCCACGCCCGCCGGTGACATCGCCGAGCTGAAGGCCCTGCGCAAGGTCTTCGGCGACCACACCGACCACATCGCGGTCTCCGCGACCAAGTCGATGATCGGTCACCTGCTCGGCGGCGCGGGCGGCGTGGAGTCGGTGGCGACGGTGCTGGCCCTGTACCACCGGGTGGCTCCGCCGACGATCAACATCGACAACATCGACCCGGAGGCCGAGGCGAACGCGGACGTGGTCCGCGGGGAGGCGCGGAAGCTGCCCGCGGAGGGCAGGATCGCCGCGCTGAACGACTCGTTCGGCTTCGGCGGGCACAACGTGGTTCTGGCGTTCCGGACGGTCTGAGCAGCCGCTCCACGCACGTGACAGGGCCCCCACCGGCCGGTGGGGGCCTTTTTCTGTTCGGGTCTGTTTCTGTTCGGGCCTGTTCGGGCATCCGGGTCCGCCCGGGAGTCCGAGGGGGCCGGGAGTGTGAAGGAAGCCCGAGGGAACCGGGGGTCCGAGGGAACCGGGGGTCCGGGAGCCCGGCGAGAACCCGGGAAGCCGTCAGACCACCTGGTGGAGCCAGCGGACCGGGGCTCCTTCACCCGCATAGCGGAACGGCTCCAGCTCGTCGTCCCAGGGCTTGCCCAGAAGCTTGGCGATCTCCGCCTCCAGGTCGGTCTCACCCCGCTGGGAGCGCAGGAGGGCGGCGCGCAGACGGTCCTCGGGGATGAGGATGTCGCCGTGGATGCCGGTGACGGCGTGGAAGATGCCGAGGTTGGGGGTGCAGCTGTAGCGCTCGCCCTCGGCCGTCGGGCAGGGCTCGGCGGTCACCTCGAAGCGCAGCAGCTGCCAGCCCCGCAGTGCGGAGGCGAGCTTGGAGGCGGTGCCGACCTGTCCCTGCCAGGAGAACTCCGAGCGCCAGGTGCCGGGTGAGGCGGGCTGCCGGATCCAGTCCAGGCTGACGCGCGTGCCGAGCACACCGGCGATGGCCCACTCGACGTGCGGGCACAGCGCGCGCGGCGCGGAGTGCACATACAGAACTCCACGTGTCGTCACCGGGACCTCCGGGCAGAGCGGGACAGGGGCGGGGGGACGGACATGAGGTGGCGCTGAAGGCCACGTCGAGGGCGAGGCTACCCTGCGAAGGCGCAAGGAGGGTGACGTACCGTCGGTCCCAGCGACAGGAAACACCCTCCATTCACCCGGGGGGACGCTTGTACGGGTGCGAGCCGCCCACTCGAGTGGGGGCGGGAACCCTCGCGCGTTCTCATGGAGGAGAGCACTGCAGGACGACCGAGGGGAGCACCAGGGCATGCGGAAGCGACGTCACCGTACCCGGGCCGCTCACGCCGTGGTGGCGGCGGCCGTGCTGGCCACCGCGGGCTGCTACGCCGTCGGTGACGACGCCTCCGGGGCGAGCGCCGGCGACAGAGCCTCTCGTCCGACCGCCCCGCCGTCACCCGAATGGAACCCCCGCCCGAAGTCGATCGCCGCGGTCGGCGATTCCATCACCCGCGGCTTCGACGCCTGCATGGTGCTCACGGACTGCCTGGAGGCGTCGTGGGCGACGGGCACCGACCCGGCGGTCAACAGCCTGGCGATGCGGCTGCTGGGGAAGGAGGGCACGGCCGAGCGCAGCTGGAACTACGCGGAGACCGGGTCCCGGATGGCGGATCTGAACGACCAGATGGCACGGGCCGTGCGGAAGAAGCCGGAGCTGGTGGCGGTGATGGCCGGCGCCAATGACGCCTGCCGGGAGTCGACGGCCGCGATGACGCCGGTGGCGGACTTCCGGGCCCAGTTCCAGGCCGCGATGGACACCCTGCGCCGGGCGCTGCCGAAGACGCAGGTGTACGTCGCCAGCGTGCCGAACCTGAAGCGGCTGTGGTCCGAGGGCCGTACGAACCCCCTGGGCAAGCAGATCTGGAAGCTCGGCCTGTGCCCGTCGATGCTGGGCGACGCGGACGCGCTGGACGCGGCGGCCGTCAAGCGGCGCGACATGGTGCAGGAGCGGGTGCGGGCGTACAACGCGGTGCTGAAGGAGGTCTGCGCGAAGGACCGCCTCTGCCGCTTCGACGACAACGCGGTCTTCAACTATCAGTTCGGCACCCAGCAGCTGAGCCGCTGGGACTGGTTCCACCCGAGCCGGAACGGGCAGGCGCGGCTGGCCGAAATCGCCTACCGGACCGTCACCGCGAAGGACCCGTGATCACAGAAGCGATCTAGTGTTTTCCACATGAGCGAACTTTTCGGCACACTTTCCGACGGCTCCGCCGTGGAGCGCTGGACGCTGGAGCGGGCCGGGGTGCGGGTGCGCGTGCTGTCGTACGGCGGAATCGTGCAGTCGGTGGAGGTGCCGGACCGGGACGGGCGCACGGCGAACGTGGTGCTGGGCTTTCCCGGACTGGAGGGTTATCTGGCCCACCCGGGGCTGTTCCTGGGCGCGCTGATCGGGCGGTACGCCAACCGGATCGCCCGGGGCCGCTTCCCGCTGGACGGGCAAACGTACGCGCTCGAGCGGAACGAGGGGGCGAACTCGCTGCACGGCGGCGCCCGAGGCTTCGACAAGCGGCTGTGGCAGGCGGCACCGGTCGAGCACGGCGTACGCCTCTTCCGGGTCAGCCCGCACGGCGAGGAGGGCTTCCCGGGCCGGCTGGAGGTCACGGCGACGTACACCCTGGACGCGTCGGGTGCCCTGCACATCGCGTACACGGCGGTCACGGACGCGCCCACGGTCGTCAACCTGACCAACCACGCGTACTGGAACCTGAGCGGCTCCGGGAGCGCCGGCGGCCATGAACTGCGGCTGGCCGCCTCCCGTTACACCCCCGTCGACGCGGGTCTGATCCCCACCGGCGCCCTGGCGGAGGTGGCGGGCACCCGCCTCGACTTCCGCCGGCTCCGCACGGTGGGCTCGGGGTACGACCACAATCTGGTGCTGGACAAGGGCGTCACGGACACCCCGGTGGAAGTGGCCGAACTGCACGACCCGGCGTCCGGCCGCGTTCTGACGGTGTCGACGACCGAGCCGGGCCTCCAGCTCTACACCGCCGACCACCTCGGCGCCCCCTTCGCTCCGGGCGCCGGGATCGCCCTGGAGACCCAGCACTTCCCGGACTCCCCCAACCGTCCGGAGTTCCCGAGCACCGAGCTGCGCCCGGGGGAGGTCTTCCGCTCGGAGACGGTGTACGGCTTCTCGGTGCGCTGACCGCCCCGGCACACCGCCGCACAAGCCTCGCGGACACCGGCGCACAAGCCCCGGCCCAGGGTCAGGGTCCCGGACCGGGGCTGCTCATGGGCAGCACTGTCCCGGTCCGACGCTAACCGCTGCGGCGGCGCGGGCAGCCGACGTTCCATCACCCCGCCGCAACCTCGTACAAACTTTCACACGTCCTGACGGTCGACGGCGGGCTCCGGAACGGGCGTGCCGCCCGTCTCCTCGTCCAGCAGCTCACGCGTGAGCAGGGTGGCGCCCGCGACCGCGCCCGGCATGAGGAACACCGCCACGAACGGCACCAGGAAGGCCAGGCCGAGCGGCGTGCCGAAGCCCCAGACCAGCGGCTTGCGGGAGCGCAGCAGTTCCAGGCGGCCCCGGAGCTCGACGCCGCGGCGCTGAAGGGCGACGGCGGTCAGCTCCTCGGTGAGGAAGAACCCGGTGACGAAGAACCCGATCACCGGTATCACCGTCTGTCCGACGAAGGGCAGGAACCCCAGCACGAAGAGCAGCAGACTCCACAGCCCGGCCCGGACCAGGATGCGGAGGCTGTCCCGGGCCGAGATCCACAGCTCCTTCCAGAGCGGCAGGCCGGACTCGGGCGCCGTGCCGTCGGGGGACACGTCCCGGTCGACCTCCTCGGACAGGCTCTCGTAGAAGGGCTGGCCGATCAGGAGGGTCACCGCGGTGAAGGTGAGCACGGCGAGAAGCAGGCCGAGGGCGAACAGCACGGCGGTCAGCAGGCCGCGGAAGAGCCCGAGCCAGGGACTCGGCCAGTCGTCGGCGAAGGGAGTCGCCCAGCTGACGAGGTCCCCGCCCCACAGGGCGAGCATGATCAGCACTGCCGTGTACAGAACAAGGGTGATCAGCCCGGGCAGCAGGCCGAATCCGTACGCCCTTCGGTGCCGGGCCATCCATCGCTGGCCCTTCAGGAGATATCCGAAACCCACCCCTAGATCACGCATGGGAAAACTTTATCGGGGGACATGTCAAGGCCGTCGAGGGACGTGCCAGGACCCCGCGGCCCACCGGCCGGGGTGCGGCCGGCGGGCCGCTGTTGAGTCGAACGGGCCCGCGCCGCCGTACCGCTCTGCAGGAACCGCTGTGTCACCCGGTGAGCGGCAGTCAGGTCGAGGAGAGCGGATGACTCAGAAGATCCACGGCACCGTCGCCGACGGCTACGAGCCGGTACGCGAGGAGTTCGCCGCGTTCGTGAGGTCGGAGCTTCCGGACTACGAGGGACAGCTGTGCGCGTACGTCCACGGCCGGCGCGTGGTCGACCTGTGGGCCGGACCGGACGAGGGCGGCGGCGACGCGCTGTACGCGGCCTACTCGTCGACCAAGGGCGCCGCCCATCTCGTGGTCGCGCTGCTCGTGCAGGACGGCACGCTGGAGCTGGACCGCACGGTGACGTACTACTGGCCGGAGTTCGCGGCCGAGGGCAAGGGGACGCTGACCGTGCGCGACCTGCTCGCCCACCGCGCGGGCGTGGTCGGCACCGACACCGGTTTCACCACCGCCGAGCTGGCCGACGACCGCGCACTGGCCGAACGCCTCGCCGACCAGCGGCCGTTCTGGCAGCCGGGCACCGCGTTCGGCTGTCACGCCCTGGTCATCGGCGCGCTCACCGGCGAGATCGTACGGCGCGCGACGGGCCGTACGGCCCAGCAGCTGTACGAGGAACGCGTCCGCGCACCCTACGGCCTGGACTTCCACCTGGGCCTGCCCGCCTCCCAGGAGCCCCGCTACCGCCCCGTCCAGCCCATGGCGCCCACCCCCAAGCAGCAGGCCGTCCTCGACACCCTGTACGAGGGCCCGCACAGCCTCGCCTCCATCGCCTTCAACCGCCAGGGCCCCGAGCCGACCGATCTGCAGGCCCTCCCCAACGACCGTCTGATCCGTGCCAAGGGCCCGGCCTCCGTCGGCGGCGTCGCCTCGGCACGCGGCCTCGCGGGCCTGTACGCGGCGATGATCAGCGAGGTGGACGGAAAGGCGCCCCTGCTCAAGCCGGACACGGTGGCGGAGTTCGGCCGGCTCCACTCCACCGGGTACGACCTGGTGCAGCGCGCCCACAGATCGTTCGGCCTCGGCTTCCAGGCGACCGCCGACACCTGGCACCCCTTCCTCGGCGCGGGCACGATCGGCCACAGCGGCGCGGCCGGCTCCCAGGCCTTCGCCGACCCGACGATCGGCCTCGCCTACGGCTACATCCGCCGCCGCTTCGCCTTCCCGGGCGGTGCGGCCCCGGAGAACGACCGGCTGGTACGGGCGGTGCACAAGGCGGCCCTGGCGACACGGGACATGGGCTGAGCCCCGGACGCCCCGGAGTTCAAAGGTCAAGCTCTCAAGCGCCTGCGGGCACAAGCGGGCGGATCGAACAGTGCCCAAGAAACGTCGTCACGATGCATGCGTGGCTCGATCACCCGGTGCTGAGCCGTATCGGAAATCAGGCGCGCCGGGCGGCCGAAGGAGCAGGGGGACCGCGCAGTACAATGAGGTTTTCTCAGCGAAATAATCTTCGTGAAGTGGGTTGATCGGGGCGTCGGGGGCTGGAGCGGACAGCGGCGGCCCGGCTGTGGGCAGACGT
>NZ_BAAAHG010000076.1:0-20658 GCF_039525155.1 Streptomyces thermoalcalitolerans
GGCACGGCGCGCACCGGGGGCGGGACGGCGGGGACCCGCGCCGCCGTGGCGCGCGGCGCCGCCCCCGCGGTGGCCGCGGTGGATGCGCAGGCCGCCTTGCGGGCGGCTTCGCTGCCCATGACCACCGATCTGTTCGCCGACCGGCTCCTCGCCGTGCTCAGCGGGCAGCGGCCCGTGCACTGGATGCTCCGGCACACCGCGGGCCGGGCGTACGACGAACTCGCCTGGCTGGCCGAGCGCGGTGCTCTGCGCACCCGCGGCGTGCGCCCGGTCGTGCGGGACGTCGGCTACTACGAGCCCCGCCCGGGTGTCGTGGAGGCCTTCGCCCGCATCGGCGCGGGCGACCGGCTGCGGGCGATGGCCTTCCGTCTGGAGCAGGGGCGCGACCGGCGCTGGCGCTGCACGGCGGTGGAGCTGGGCGGCCCCCGTATGCCCCGCACGGACGACGAGCTGTCCTGACGTGACGTACGACTGACGTACGGCCGGCGTACGGCCTGGCGTACTGGCGCACGAGACATGTCCGAGACGGACGTACCAGACGTGCGCGAGACATGCGAAGGGCCGGGCCCCTCGGGGGCCCGGCCCTTCGTCCCTCAGTTCACCGGCTCACGTTCACCGGCCTTGGTTCACCGGCTCACTTCTTGCGGCGGCGGCCCTTGGCCTGCTTGCGGCGCTCCGCACGCGTGAGGCCGTCGGACTCCGAGCGCACGGGCCCGCTGTCGGTGACGAACTCGCCCTCGACGATGCCGCCCTCGCCGTCCACGGTCGGCGCGGAGAAGTGCAGGTCCCGCCGCTGGGGGGCCTCCAGCCCCTTGGCCCGGATCTCCGGACGCGCGCCCGCCTGCGCCGGTACCGCGTCGCGCTTCTCCAGGTCGGCCACCGGCTTGGCCTCCTCGACCGGGACCTCCTCGACCTGCTGCTCGACCTGGACCTCCAGGTTGAACAGGTAGCCGACGGACTCCTCCTTGATGCCGTCCATCATGGCCTGGAACATGTCGTAGCCCTCGCGCTGGTACTCGACCAGCGGGTCCTTCTGGGCCATCGCGCGCAGGCCGATGCCCTCCTGGAGGTAGTCCATCTCGTAGAGGTGCTCGCGCCACTTGCGGTCCAGGACCGACAGCACGACCCGGCGCTCCAGCTCCCGCATGATCTCGGGGCCGAGCTGTTCCTCACGGGCCTTGTACTGCTCGTGGATGTCCTCCTTGATGGACTCGCTGATGAACTCCGCGGTCAGCCCCGTACGGTCGCCGGCCGCCTCCTCCAGCTCCTCGATGGTGACCCTCACCGGGTACAGCTGCCGGAAGGCGTTCCACAGCCGCTCGAGGTCCCAGTCCTCCGGGAAGCCCTCGGCCGTCTCCGCCTGGACATAGGCGTCGATCGTGTCGTCCATGAAGTGGTGCACCTGCTCCCGCAGGTCCTCGCCCTCCAGGACACGGCGCCGCTCGCTGTAGATGACCTCGCGCTGCCGGTTGAGGACCTCGTCGTACTTCAGGACGTTCTTGCGGGCCTCGAAGTTCTGCTGCTCGACCTGCGACTGGGCGGACGCGATCGCACGCGTGACCATCTTGTTCTCGATCGGCACGTCGTCCGGCACGTTCGCCATGGACATCACGCGCTCGACCAGCTGCGCCTTGAACAGACGCATCAGGTCGTCGCCGAGGGAGAGATAGAAGCGGGACTCGCCGGGGTCGCCCTGACGGCCGGAACGACCGCGCAGCTGGTTGTCGATACGGCGCGACTCGTGCCGCTCGGTGCCCAGCACATAGAGCCCGCCGAGCTTCTCGACCTCCTGCTTCTCGGCCTTGACCGCCTCCTCCGCGCGCCGCAGCGCGTCGGGCAGGGCCGCGGCCCACTCCTCGATGTGCTTCTCGGGGTCGAGGCCGCGCTGGCGCAGCTCCGCCTCGGCGAGATCCTCGGGGTTGCCGCCGAGCTTGATGTCCGTACCGCGGCCCGCCATGTTCGTGGCCACGGTGACGGCGCCCTTGCGGCCGGCCTGGGCGACGATCTGCGCCTCCCGCTCGTGGTGCTTGGCGTTCAGCACCTCGTGCGGGATGCCGCGCTTGCTGAGCTGCTGGGAGAGGTACTCGGACTTCTCCACCGAGGTGGTGCCGACCAGAACCGGCTGCCCCTTGCGGTGCCTCTCCTCGATGTCGTCGACCACCGCCGCGAACTTGGCGACCTCGGTGCGGTAGATGAGGTCCGGACGGTCCTTGCGGATCATCGGCCGGTTGGTCGGGATGGGCACCACGCCGAGCTTGTAGATCTGGTGGAACTCGGCGGCCTCGGTCATCGCCGTACCGGTCATGCCGCACAGACCGGGCCGCTCCTTGCCGTTGTGGTCGTAGCGCTTGTAGAGGCGGAAGTAGTTCTGGAGCGTGATCGTGGCGAGCGTCTGGTTCTCGTCCTTGATCGGCACGCCTTCCTTGGCCTCGATCGCCTGGTGCATGCCCTCGTTGTAGCGGCGGCCGGCGAGGATACGACCGGTGTGCTCGTCGACGATCAGGACCTCGTCGTCGATGACGACGTAGTCCTTGTCGCGCTTGAAGAGCTCCTTGGCCTTGATGGCGTTGTTCAGGTAACCCACGAGCGGGGTGTTCACCGACTCGTACAGGTTGTCGATGCCCAGCCAGTCCTCGACCTTCTGGACACCGGACTCGTGGATGGCGACGGTGCGCTTCTTCTCGTCGACGTCGTAGTCGCCGGTCTCCTCGATGCCCTTGAGCGGGTTGCCCGGCTCACCGCGCTTGAGACGCTTGACCAGCTTGGCGAAGTCGCTGTACCACTTGGTGGCCTGGTCGGCCGGACCGGAGATGATCAGCGGGGTACGGGCCTCGTCGATGAGGATGGAGTCGACCTCGTCGACGATGGCGAAGTTGTGGCCGCGCTGGACGAGTTCGTCCTTGGACCACGCCATGTTGTCGCGCAGGTAGTCGAAGCCGAACTCGTTGTTCGTGCCGTAGGTGATGTCGCAGGCGTACTGCTCGCGGCGCTGGGCCGGCGTCATGCTGGCGAGGATGCAGCCGACGCTCAGTCCCAGGAACCTGTGGACGCGGCCCATCAGCTCGGAGTCGCGCTCGGCCAGGTAGTCGTTGACCGTGACGAGGTGGACGCCCTTGCCGGACAGCGCGTTCAGATACGCCGGCAGGGTGCCGACGAGGGTCTTGCCCTCACCGGTCTTCATCTCGGCCACATACGCCATGTGCAGGGCGGCACCGCCCATGATCTGGACGTCGTAGTGCCGCTGGCCCAGGACGCGCTTGGCGGCCTCACGGACGGTGGCGAACGCCTCGGGGAGCAGATCGTCCAGACTCTCACCGTCGGCGTACCGCTGCTTGTACTCGTCGGTGAGGGCCCGCAGCTCGGCGTCGGAGAGGTTGACGAAGTCCTCTTCGATGGAGTTGACCTGGTCCGCGATGCGGTGCAGTTTGCGCAGGATCTTGCCTTCGCCTGCACGCATGATCTTCGAAAGGACGGACACGGGGGTTGGTCTCCTTGCCGGTCGGGCCTGGGACGGTCGGTTTCCGTTTGACTGATTGAGCAACGGCCATCGTATGCGAGGACACGGCCGAGCCGGGAGGGCCTGCCGTGGGGCGCGCGTCCCCTGCCTCGCGAGGGCCGCACTGGGGACAACGTCCGGGGAACACGGATGGTGCCGCGTTCTCCGAAGAATCACGCCGATTGCGACCGCTCTCTCACACCGTGTGAATCCCGCACGGGACGAACACGGGGTGAAAACGCATGGCATTCTGTCATGCCCCTGGAGAGAATCCGCCGATGGAACCCGTCACGCTCACCACCGACCGTCTGCTGCTGCGTGCCCCCGTTCCCCGGGACACCGACGCGGTGTACGCCGCCGCGCAGGATCCCGAGATCCAGCGCTGGACCATGATTCCCTCGCCCTACCTGCCCGAACACGCGCGGAGCTTCACCGAGGAGGTGGTTCCCCGGGGCTGGGCCGACGGTTCGGTGTTCACCTTCGGCCTCTTCCTGCCCCGGGGCGAGCTGGTGGGCATGCTCGGCATCACCCTGCGCCCACCGGGCGGGGCCGAGGTGGGTTTCTGGGCCGCGCGGGAGCACCGCGGCAACGGCTATGTGACCGAGGCCGTCCTCGCCGCCGCCCGCTGGGCCTTCACCCGGCTCGCCGTCGACCGCCTGGAGTGGCGCGCCGCGGTCGGCAACCACGCCTCCCGCGCGGTGGCCGAACGGGCGGGTTTCACCCTGGAGGGCGTCCTGCGTTCCGCCCTCGAGCTCAAAGGAGTGCGGCGCGACTGCTGGGTGGGCTCCCTGCTGCCCTCCGACCTGGGCCTGCCGTCGACGGAGCCCTATCTGCCGGCGCCCTCGTAGACATCGGGGACTCCCCTTGCGGCCAACGGGGACGCCCTTGCAGGCATCGTGCGGGCATCGGGGCCGACGGCGCCGGAACCGACGGCGCCGGGGAAAGGGCCTCGAGGACAGCAGCACCAAGGGAGAACAACGACGCCGGGACACCGAGGACAACGGCCCCGGGGACGGACGCCCGGCTCGGCCCGCGTTGTCGGTGTCACCCCCTATCGTGCGGAGCCATGACCTCCCTCCCGCGACCCAGCCTCGAGCTCTCGGCGGACGAAGCCCGCCGCATCGCCCTGCGGGCCCAGGGCCTCCTCGGCGCGCCGGACCGGCGGGCCGGAGTGCGCGGTGTCCTGCGGCGTCTCGGTGCCGTCCAGCTCGACACGATCTCGGTCCTCGCCCGCTCCCACGAGCTCGTGCCCTACGCGCGTCTGGGCGCGGTCGGCCGCACCACCGTCGACCGCGCCTACTGGACCGGTACGCACGCCTTCGAGTACTGGGCGCACGCCGCCTGCATCCTGCCCATCGAGGAGTGGCCGTACTTCGCCTTCCGCCGCCGCGCCTACCGCAACCGCCCGCACTGGAACCACGAGCTGCCCGACGGCGCCTATGAGCAGGTCATCAAGCAGCTGCGTGCCGAGGGCCCGCTGACGGCGACGGAGCTGGGCGGGGCGAAGAGGACCAACGAGTGGTGGGACTGGTCCGGCTCCAAGGTCGCCGTCGAGCGCGCCCTGATGTACGGCGAGGTGGTCTGTGTCGAGCGCCGGGGCTGGAAGCGGGTGTACGACCTCGCCGAGCGGGCCATCCCGGCACAGCTGCTGCACGACGAGCTGGACGACGCCGAGTGCCTGCGCCGTCTGGTCCGTCTGGCCGGCCAGTCCCTGGGCGTGGGCACCCGCGCGGACATCGCGGACTATCACCGTCTCAAGGGCGAGCAGGTCGACGCGGTGATAGCGGATTCGGGGCTGGTCCCGGTCACGGTGGAGGGCTGGGGCAGACCGGCCTGGGCGGATCCGGCGGCGCTCGAGACGGTTCCGCGCGGCCGGCACCGGACCACGCTGCTGTCCCCTTTCGACTCCCTGATCTGGGAGCGGGCCCGCACCGAACGGATCTTCGGGTTCGTCCACCGTCTGGAGGCCTACGTCCCCAAACCCAAGCGGGTCTACGGCTACTTCGCGATGCCGGTGCTCGCCGGAGGCCGTCTCGTCGGCCGTGTGGACCCCGCCCGTGAGGGCCGCACCCTGGTCGCCAAGCAGGTCACCCTGAACAGTGCCAAGGCCGTACCCGCGGTCGCCCAGGCTCTCGTCGAGGCGGCGGGCTGGGTGGACTGCACAAATGTACGCGTGGAGCGGGTGGACGCACCCGAGCTGCGCGAGCCCCTGGTCCGGGAGCTGGCCCGCGCGCTCGACTGAGGGGCGTCAGCGGATCTCGAGGATCTTCTCCCGCATCGCGTACACCACCGCCTCCATCCTGGAGTGCAGCTGAAGCTTCTCCAGGATGTTGCGCACATGGTTCTTCACGGTGTTCTCGGAGATGAACAACTCCTTGGCGATGTCCCGGTTGTTCATCCCCGTGGCGACGAGCTTGAGGACCTCCAGCTCACGGTCGGTCAGCCGGGGCGCGGGAACGAGACGGCGCTCGTCGGTCCGCTGGATCATCGACTTGAACTCGGTGAGCAGCTTGGACGCCATGGACGGGCTGATCTGTGACTGACCGTCAGCCACGGCGCGGATGGCGGTGGCCACCTCGTCCGTGGAGATCTCCTTGAGCAGGTAGCCGGTCGCGCCCGCCTTGATCGCGTCGTAGAGGTCGGCCTCCTCGTCGCTTATCGTCAGCATGATGATCTTGGCGCTGGGGGCGACCTCCTTGATGGAGGTGCATGCCTCGATGCCACCGCGCTTGGGCATCCGCACGTCCATCAGCACGATGTCGGGCAGCAGATCGGCGGCCTTCTCCACCGCTTCGGCGCCGTCCCCCGCCTCGCCGACCACCTGGATGTCCTCCTCGGCGGCGAGCACGATCTCCAGACCGCGGCGGAAGAGGGCGTGGTCGTCCACGACAAGGACTCTGATCGGCTCCTTGCGCGCAGCGCCCGCGTCCGGTCCCGTGCCGACGCCGCCGTGGGCATCCTCGTCCCGCATCGGTCCGAAGCTGTCCGCCATCGTTGTCCTCCCCCTGAGGCTGTGGCCTGGTGTGCGGTGCCATGGCCAACCCAAGGCAACGGCCCGTCTGTTGAGCCGTTGCCGCCATGATTCCATGTCCGGCTGGTGCTGCGGTGACCGAGCGAGGCGCAAAGGGGTCGCACACCGGTGCCCCTGGGGGCGCACAGACGCCCAGGGGCACCGTCTCAGCTGCCGGCCAAGCGGGTCAGCCGCCCAGTGTGCCGCCCGCCTCGGGAGAGTGCGTCCCGGTGACCATCGGGTCCGTCCTGAGGTGGATCACTCCGTAGTCGTAGGCATGCCGCCGGTAGACGACGCTGGGTTCCTTGGTCTCGGAGTCGACGAACAGATAGAAGTCGTGCCCGACCAGCTCCATCTCGTAGAGAGCCTGGTCGAGGGTCATCGGGGCGGCCACGTGCGTCTTCTCGCGGACGACGAGGGGGCCGTCCCCCTGCACCTCCAGCGAGCCGATCCTCTTGGTGGGGACCTGGTCCTTTTCCTCTTCCGCGGCGGTCTGACCGCTGCCGTTGAGCGTTGCCGCGTCCGGAACGTGGTCGGGGACCTCGGCGGCCGGGATCCGGCGTGCGCCACGCCGTGAGAAACGCTTGTCGTGCTTCTTGCGCAGCCGGGCGTTCAGCTTCTCCACCGCCAGGTCGAGTGCCGCGTACGCATCGCTGGCTGCCGCCTCCGCCCGGATCACCGGACCGCGGGAGCGGAGCGTGATCTCCACTCGGTCGCTGCGGTCGGCCTGGCGGGGGTTGGGCTCCTTGGACACCTCGACGTCGAGGCTGATCACCTTGCCATCGAGCTTCTGGATCTTCTCCAGGTTCAGCTTCTCGGCCACGTGCTTGCGGAACCGCTCGGGCACCTCGGTCTTGCGGCCCTTGACGACGATGTCCACGCAGAACTCCGTTCCCGGATCGCTCCGCTGCTTCGGCGGAGCGTCTCCCTTTTCGCACCCGGTTCCGGTGTGTCCGGAACCTCGGACTCGGTGACGTCCACCTCCTCCCCCGCGGGCGAGTTCTCCCCCCGGCCGGCGCGGGCGATTACGGAAAAACCCACAGCACGGCATTCGGATATCGCGGGTCTGGCCTGCGCCTTTCCCGCATACCCCGAACATATCTCGCCCGGACGGATGGCGTCACCCTCTACTGCGGCGTACCTCCGTTCGGGTGAATTGGCCCTCTCGTTACCTGCAACGATGCACGTTCTCGATCAGTTCCGGTTCATTTCGAAGGAATCCGGAGAGGCAGCGACGACGGCCGCGCAGATCACGTCACCGACGCCGTACGCACTCCTGATTTCAAGTGCGCCATACATCGAGTTCCTCTCCTTCCGCAGTGGGTCCTGCCGGGCCCCGGACTTCCGTTGCCCCATCCCTTCCCAGGCCCGTCTCGCATACACCGTCACATTCACCACACGCGCCGCTTCCGTCAGGGAGGCTCCCGTCGTCATGAGGTCGTCGACCAGCACCACCGGGCCGCCCAGCAGCAGCCCCGCACCGCCCCCGGCCACCTCGAGCGCACCGGCGAGATTGTCCAGCCGCTGCCGGGAGTTCAGCCTCGACTGATCGGCCACGGCACGCCGCTGGCGCAGGACGGCCAGCACCCGGGCCGGCGTCCCGGACCGCCGCAGCTCACCGGCCGCCGCGAGCGCGATCCGCCGCGTCGGGTCATGCCCGCGGGCCCGCACCGCCCGCCGCGCGGACGGCACGGGAACCAGCAGCACGGTCCCGCCCGCCGTCCACGACGGCCCCGCGCCCGCTGCTCCTGTGCCTGTCCCTGTCCCTGTCCCTGCTCCTGCCCCTGCCCCCGGCCCTGTGCCCGTGTCCGCCGCGGCCGCCCGCAGCCCGGCCCGCACCGCACCCGCCAGCGCCGTACCCAGCGGACGCGCGAGAGCCAGCGCACCCCGCTCCTTGTGAGCGAGCAGAACCGCCCGGACCGCGTCCGCGTACGGAGCCGCCGCATGCACGGCCGGAAGTCCGGGCGGCTCCGGCACCGGGCGCACCCGGCGTGGTGCGCTTCCGCTCAGAGCGGCCCGGCACGAGGGGCAGAGCACCGTGCGCGGCCGGCCGCAGCCCCCGCACTCGGCCGGCAGCACCAGGTCGGTCAGGTCCTGCCACCACCCACGCATGCACTCCACTGTGCCCCTGCGGCACCGGCCCGGGTCGGCCCTGTGGACAACGCCCTGTGGACAACTCAGCCCAGGGCGATCAGGGCTTCCCCCACACGAATGAGGGCGGGACGCCCGACCAAGGACGGCACGAGCAGGACAACACGCACGGAACAGCGCAGCAGAACAAACAGAACGGACAGAACAAGCAGAACAAGCAGGACAAGCAGAACGGACAGAACGGGCGCGGCGCGGGCGCAGAACAAGAGGAGTGCTCAGCCGGGATAGACCGGAGCCCGCCCCTCCTTGACCACCTTCTGCCACTGCGCCCCGGACGGCAGCCGGACGATCCCGTCCTCCGACGAGGACGCCACCAGCGGCAACCGGTCGTCCTCGGACGCGGCGATCGACTGCACCCCGGTGAGCGCGGCGGGCGCCTGGCCCTCCGGCGTGGAACCGTCGACCTGGACGTACCGCATCGTCTGCACGCCGCCGTGCTCCCGTCCGGCCACCACGAGCCGGCTGTCACCGGCCCACGACATGGCGGTGACGTCCTCCAGCTCCGGCGTCGCCGGACGCAGCCCCATCACCGACACCACCGGCTGGTCCCCGGAGCTGTCGTCCCGTTCGATCCGCCCGATGAACAGGGACTTGTGGCCGTCCTTCGCCTGCACGACAAGCGCGATCCGCACCCCGTCGGCGGCCACCCGGACCGCGTCGACGCGTCCTTCCAGCCCGGGAACGCGCACGTCGACCGGCGCTCCCACGCCCTGTTCCAGCATCAGCAGCCGCGGCCGGGCGGGATCGCGGTCGGCCACCCACAGGTCTCCGCGCGCGTCCCAGCTGGGCGCCGTCAGCCGGTCGGTCTCGGTGGCGCCGCGGCTCTGCAGCACGGGCGGCTCGAGCGTACTGCCCGTCACCAGCGAGCCCACGAACAGCGACCTCCCGTCGGCACTGACCCCCGCCGCGGTGTGCTCGTCCCACGACACGGCCGCCGATCCGAGCTGCTGGACGCCCTCGCCCAGGGCGCCCGGTACCGGCTCGGTGGTGGTGCCGGTGCCGGGCAGCCGCACCAGCCGGCCCTCGTCGTCGATGAAGTACAGGTACTCGGGCCGCTTCACCGACCCGCGCCGGGCGACGGCCCCGGCCCGGTCCTCTCCGAGCGTGCACAAGGTGCTGCCGTCGGCCCGCTGCAACGCGACCGTGTCCACGGTGGGTGTCAGGTTCTGCAGCGTGAACAGCAGCTGGGTCGCCATCTCCCAGCACTTCTCGCGTCCCACCTTGGACGCCTTGCCGTTCAGCGGCACGGTCAGCTTGTTCTGGTCGTCGGGGGTCAGCCCGGTGACGCCGCCCCGCAGCGCCGTCCCCGCCGGGAAGCTCGATCGGACCGCCGGCTTGAGCCAGTTCGTGGGCCCGGCCAGCAGGGAGCGCACCAGCTGCGTCATCGCGTCCACCCGCCGGCGCACATAGACGGGGTCGGCGACGGCCGTCGCCGGTGCTCCCGCCCCCGTGCGGGTGTCGGAGGCGAAGTAGTACTTGTTGACGGACATGTAGTTGCGCTGGAAGTCCGACTGGCCCATGACAACGCCCTGCGGCAGCACATCGATGCGCCACTGTCTGCTCTTCTTGTCCCGCGTCAGACGCACCGGCTGGCTGTAGCGCCCGGTCACCGGCGTGTACGACTGCTGCTCGTCCACCTGGGCCACCTTGCTGCCGGTCAGCATGAACGTGTAGTCGTCGGCGTCGGCGTCGGCGTTCCTCGTCGTGCGGTCGACCTGGATGCCCGGGCCGTTGGCGAGCACGGTCGTGGACGACTCCGGCCGCCACCTCCGCGCGGCCGGCTCCGTCAGATACTGGCGGGCTGTCGCATACTGCGGGTCGTCGCTGGTCAGCGCCTCCAGGAAGCCTTGAAGGATCTCCGCGGGCGGGGCGCCCTCCCGGGGCGGCGTGGCGAACACCCGTACCTCGGTGTCCCGGCGCGAGGTGGACTCCACGTCCTGCATGCCCCCGCTGTCGGGCATCGTGGCGCAGCCCGCCAGCAGAACGGCCCCGCAGACGGCGTACACCGCCGCGCGCACCGGCCGCCGCACGCCCCCCTCGCGGTCAGTGCCCACGACTCGCCTCCCCTTGCTGCCTCACGTCCCGGGCTCCGGCTTCCTCCGGCTCCGCGGAGCCCTCCGACTCGCTCTCCACCGTCTCCACCGCGGACGCGCCCTCCTGCCGTCGTGCGTCCGTGCTCGGCCGGGGCACCACGCGCGCGCCGTTGCCGGGCAGTGCCGTCGGATCGGCCGCGGGGACCGCCGCGGCGGGCCGGGACGCGATCGGGTCCCGCGCCAAGGCCGTGCGCTCCCCCCTCGTCTGCATCGGCACGGTGGCGCGCTTCTCTCCCCCGCTGGGCGAACCGGCGCCGTCGAGTCCCCGGTTGCGCCGTGAGTCCTTGGGCTCCAGCGGTATGGGCGAGCCCCGCAGCGGTTCGTCCGCGGTCCTGGGCAGGGTCAGCCGGAACTGCGAGCCGCCGCCCGGCTCGCCCCACGCCTGGAGCCAGCCGCCGTGCAGCCGGGCGTCCTCCAGGGCGATCGACAGCCCCAGGCCCGTACCGCCCGTGGTACGCGCGCGTGCCGGGTCCGCACGCCAGAAGCGGTTGAAGACTCGGGTCGCCTCGCCCGGCTTGAGCCCGACGCCGTAGTCGCGCACCGCGATCGCGACCGCGCCGCCGGCCGCGGCGAGCTTGACGATGACGTCCTTGCCCTCGCCGTGCTCCACGGCGTTGACGACCAGGTTGCGCAGGATGCGCTCCACGCGCCGTGCGTCGGCCTCCGCCACGATGGGCTGCTGGTCACCGACGACCCGGATCCGGGTGCCCTTGCGCTCGGCCAGCGGCTCCGCACCGCTGACGACCCGGTGCACGACCTCCCGCAGGTCGATCGGCTCGGCCTCCAGCGCCGCCGCCCCCGCGTCGAAACGGCTGATCTCCAGCAGATCGGAGAGCAGCGCCTCGAACCGGTCGAGCTGATCGGCGAGCAGCTCCGCCGAGCGGGCGGTGGCCGGGTCGAAGTTCTCGCGCGCCTCGTGGATGACATCGGCGGCCATCCGCACGGTCGTGAGCGGTGTGCGCAGTTCGTGCGAGACGTCGGAGACGAACCTGCGCTGCATCCGCGACAGGTCCTCCAGCTGCTGGATCTTCAGCTGCAGGTTCTGCGCCATCTTGTTGAAGGCCTCGCCGAGCCGTGCGATGTCGTCCTCGCCGGTGACCTTCATCCGCTCCTGCAGCCGCCCGGCCGACAGCCGCTCGGCGACCCCGGCCGCCATCCGCACCGGCGTGACGACCTGCCGCACCACCAGCCAGGCAATGGCCCCGAGGAGTACGACGACGAAGAGGCCGGCCGTCGCGAGGGTGCCCTTGACCAGGCTCAGCGACTTCTCCTCCTGGGTGAGCGGGAAGAGGTAGTACAGCTGGTACGGGTCACCGTTGGGGTCGTTGATCTGCTTGCCGATGACCAGCGCGGGCTGGGGCTCCTTGTCGCCGTCCTTGTAGACGATGCGGGTGTAGCGCTGGACGGCCACCATGCTGTTGTTGATCCGCGCCCGCAGGTCCTCGGGCACGCTCGCCATCGGGTCGACCCCGCCGGAGGCACGCGGACCGCGCCCGCCGCGGCTGTCGTCGCCCGCGGGCAGCGTGACCACGTCGAAGGCCCCCTGGCCGCCGCTGGACAGCGAGGACACCAGGTCGCTCATCCACTGGATGACGTTCGGGGAGGGGCGGCCGTCCGGCGAGGAGGCGGCGTCCCCGGTGGCCGCCGCCGCCTCGTCGGCCCGCTGCTTGGCCACCGCGAAACCGCCGGTGGCCTGGCTCTGCGACGCCTTCACCTTGGCGTCCAGCAGGCCGTTGCGCACCTGGCCGATGACGACGAAGCCGAGCAGCAGGACGACGCCCAGCGACATCAGCAGCGTGGTGACGACGACCCTGAGCTGGATGTTGCGCCGCCACAGCCGGATGACGGGCAGCAGCGGTCGCCGCACCCAGCGCAGAAACAGACGCAGGACCGGGCTGCCCTGCACTCCACCGTGCAACAGCCCGCCGTCCAGAAGACGCCCCCAGCGGGAACCCGGGGTCGTCCGGCCGGCAGGCCGCCCCGCGTGGGTCCCGGTCTTCCCGGGCGTCGAAGCGGCACCGCCCTTGGACACGTCAGTTCGGCCCGGCCTTGTAGCCAACTCCACGGACGGTCACCACGATCTCGGGCTTCTCCGGATCCTTCTCGATCTTGGAGCGCAGTCGCTGCACATGCACGTTCACCAGGCGGGTGTCGGCCGCGTGCCGGTAGCCCCAGACCTGCTCCAGGAGCACCTCGCGGGTGAACACCTGCCACGGCTTGCGGGCGAGAGCGACCAGCAGATCGAACTCCAGCGGCGTCAGCGCGATCGACTGCCCGTCCCGCTTCACGGAGTGCCCGGCCACGTCGATGACGAGGTCACCGATGGTGAGCTGCTCCGGCGCCGGCTCCTCCGACCTGCGCAGCCGCGCCCGGATACGGGCCACGAGCTCCTTCGGCTTGAACGGCTTGACGACGTAGTCGTCGGCACCGGACTCCAGACCCACCACGACGTCCACGGTGTCGCTCTTGGCCGTCAGCATCACGATCGGCACCCCGGACTCCGCCCTGATCAGACGGCACACCTCGATGCCGTCCCGGCCCGGCAGCATCAGGTCCAGCAGGACAAGGTCGGGCTTGGTCTCGCGGAAAGCCGCCAGCGCCTTGTCGCCGTCGGCTACGAAAGACGGCTCGAAACCTTCACCACGCAGCACGATTCCGAGCATCTCGGCCAGTGCGGTGTCGTCGTCGACGACAAGGACTCGTCCCTTCATGAACGACATCATCCCATTCTCGTAACGGCTGCGAAGATCCAGGTGAGGGAGTTCACTGGCCCGTGACGATAGTCGCACCGGCTCACTACTGTCTGCTCTCGCCGTCCGGGAACGGGATCTGGCCGTCCGGGAACGAGAGGCGCCCCGGTCACCTGCCCTGCCCGGTCGCCGTCCGCGCTGCCCGGCCGTCGTCCGCCCTACTCGGCCCCTGTCCGCCGTGACCTGGCGCACAGTTCGGCCAGGGCCCCGGCCGTCACCGGTGAAACGGTTCCCTCCTCGGTGACGATCGCGGTCACCAGCTCGGGCGGGGTCACGTCGAACGCCGGGTTGTAGGCCTGCGTGCCCAGCGGTGCGACCGGGATGCCGCCGCCGGCCCCCGTGACCGGGACCTGAGGCGCGATGATCTCGGTCACCTCGTAGCCCGGGCGCTGCTCGATCTCGATCGCCGCACCGTCCGGGGTGTCCGGATCCACCGTCGTCACCGGCGCCACCACGATGAACGGCACATGGTGGTAGCGCGCGAGCACCGCGAGCGGATAGCTGCCCACCTTGTTCGCCACCGAGCCGTCGGCGGCGATGCGGTCCGCCCCGATCAGCACGGCGTCCACCTCGCCGGCCGCGAACAGCGAGCCCGCCGCGTTGTCCGTGAGCAGGGTGTACGGCATCCCCGTGCGGGCCGCCTCGTACGCCGTCAGCCGCGCGCCCTGGAACAGCGGCCGGGTCTCGTCCACCCACAGCCGCCGCAGCCGCCCCGCGCGGTGCGCCGCGAGCGCCACCGCGAGCGCCGTCCCCTCCCCGCCCGACATCAGCGCCCCGGTGTTGCAGTGCGTGAGGATGCGATGCCCGCCGCCGGGCTGCAGCTCGTCCAGAAGGGCCAGCCCGTGCGCGGCCATCCGCGCACTGGCCTGGGCGTCCTCCTGATGCATCCGGCGCGCCGCGGCCAGCGCGGCCGAAGCGGCCCGCCGGACGTCACCGGTCCCGGCCAGCGCCGCCTGATAGGCGGACTGCGCCCGGCGCACGCCGACGGAGAGGTTGACCGCCGTGGGCCGGGCATTCGCCAGCGCCCTCGCGGCCTCGTCCACGTCGAAGCCGCGCGCCGCGGCGAGCGCGACACCGTACGCCCCGGCGATGCCCAGCAGCGGGGCCCCGCGCACGGCCAGCGACCGGATCGCCTCCACCAGTGCGGAGGCGTCCGTGCACACCAACTCGACCTCCTCGGCGGGCAGCCGGGTCTGGTCGAGGAAGACCAGGACCGGACCCTCGGGCGGCTCCTCCCAGCGGACCGCCGGTGTCCCGGCCGGCCGGTTGTCCTCGCGGGTCTGCGCGTACTGATCAGTCATGTCGTCAGTCTTCCCCGTAGCCGCCGGTCCTCCCCGTATCCGACGGACAATTGAAGGCATGCGGCGGCCACCGCCGGTCACCCGAAGCCCGCCCCATGGCACGATGGCTGCGAAATCCGCCGCCGCGACCGCGGACGGGCACCGTGAAGGGAGCGACGATGACAAACACTCCGGGCTGGTCCTCGCCCGGATCCTCCCCTTCCGACGGACAGGAACCGGGTCGGTCCGGACCTGCCGACGCCACCGGCCACCCCGATCCCGCACCGTCCGCGGACCAACCGGGCGGACAGCAGCAGAGTTCCGGTGTGAAGTGGGCCAAGGAGCAGCCGCCGCCCGGTCAGTGGTCCGCGCCCACGGGAGCCCCGCCCCCCGGCCAGACCCCACCGCCGCCCGGCTCCGGCTGGGGTGCCCCGGGTGGTCCCGGTGGCTACGGCAGCCCCGGTGGCTACGGCGCCTGGGGCACGGGCTGGGGCGGCCCGCCGCCCGCGGCCAAGCCCGGAGTGATCCCGCTCCGCCCGCTGGGCCTGGGCGAGATTCTCGACGGCGCGGTGACCACCATGCGCACCTACTGGCGCACCGTCCTGGGCATCTCCCTGGTCGTGGCGGTCCTCACCGAGATCGTCACCATCCTGGTGCAGCGCTCCACCACCGCCGACACCAACCAGGTCCTCAGCGACCCGAACGCCACCCCGGCCGAGTTCGGCAGCGCCATGCTCGACTCCCTGCTCGGCTCCGGAGTCGTGCTCGTGGTCACCATGGTCGGCATCGTCGTGGCCACCGCCCTGCTCACGATGGTCACCAGCCGCGCGGTGCTCGGCAGGCCGGTCACCGTCGGCGAGGCCTGGCAGGACGCACGCCCGCAGCTGCTCAAGCTGTTCGGGCTGGTCTTCCTGCTGCTGCTCATCTGCCTGGGCATAGTCGCCGTCGGCGCGCTGCCCGGCATCGTCGTGGCCGCCGCGGGATCCCCTCGCGGCGGCGCCGTGCTGGCCTTCCTGGGCGTCTTCGCCGCCTTCGTGCCCATCACCTGGCTGGCGATCCGTTTCTCCCTGGCCTCACCGGCCCTCATGCTGGAGAAGCAGGGCATCACCAAGGCGATGAGCCGATCCGGCAAGCTGGTCCGCGGCTCCTGGTGGCGGATCTTCGGCATCCAACTGCTGACCGCGCTCATCACGTCGCTGGTCTCCGCGGTGGTCACCCTCCCCTTCGCCGTGATCGGCATCCTGTCCAGCGGGGACGGTCCGACCGACTTCCTCGCGGGCACCTTCGAACCGGGCTGGACCTACCTGATCATCACCGGAATCGGGGCGATGATCGGACTGACGATCACGCTTCCGATCTCGGCCTGCGTCACCGTGCTGCTCTACATCGACCAGCGCATCCGCCGCGAGGCCCTCGACCTCGAACTGGCCCGGGCCGCCGGTGTTCCGAGCCATGGTTCCGACCCGACCGCACCGGGGAGCTGATGGCGTGAGCCTGACGGGGGGCGTTCTCACAGCGCTGCCGGCGTTTCCACGCGCGGCCGACCCGGCCGAACCACCGGTGACCGTCCCGAGGGAGCCCGCACAGGAGGAGGCCCGGCGCGAACTGTCCAAGAGCATGTATCACGAGCACGATCCCGGCCTGCTGCACCGTGCGCTGAGCGCCTTCTGGGACTGGCTCAGCACGCTCTTCGACTCCGCCTCGGCCGCCACACCCGGCGGGGACGTCGGCCTGGCCGTCGTCGTCGCGGCCGTCCTGGCCGTGCTCGGCGCCCTGTGGTGGCGCCTGGGCACCCCGCGCCGCGGCCCCGTCTCCTCCTCCGCCCTCTTCGACGACCGTCCCCGCACCGCCGCCGAACACCGCGCCGCGGCCGAGGCACACGCCGCCCAGGGCCACTGGAACCAAGCCGTCCAGGAACGGATGCGCGCCATCGTCCGCTCCCTGGAGGAACGCGCCCTGCTCGACATGCACCCCGGACGCACCGCCGACGAAGCGGCCACCGAGGCCGGGCGCGTCCTTCCCGCGCACGCCGACCGGCTCCGCGCCGCCGCCCGGGACTTCGACGACGTCACCTACGGCGGACGCAGGGCGACCGAGCAGGCGTACCACCGCATCACCGCGCTCGACCACGACCTGGAACGCGCCAAACCCCACCTGCCCACCACCGGCTCCGACGCGGCCTCCCAGCCCCACCGGGGGGCCGCCGCATGACCGTCCGGGACACGCTCCCGTCCACCTCGGCCTCACCCACCGCCCACCAGGTGTGGGCCCGTGCGCGAGGCCTCCTGCTCGCGCTCGTCCTCCTCCTCATCGGGGCCGTCGCGGTCGCCGCACTCCGCTCGGGCGGCCAGCACGGCCGCCTCGACCCGCGCTCCGCCGACCCCTACGGCAGCCGCGCCGTCGCCGAGATCCTCGCCGACCACGGCGTGACCACACGCGTGGTCACCACCCTCGACCAGGCACGGGCCGCGGCCGGCCCCGACACGACCCTGCTGATCGCCGTCCCCGACCTGCTGACGGACGGTCAGCAGGCGCTGCTGCGCTCGGCAACGGCGGCCTCCGGCGGACGTACCGTCCTCGTCGCCCCGGACACCCCGTCCGTCGGCACACTGGCCCCCGGCGTCACGGCCGACCTCACGCCCAGCTTCGACACCACCCTCTCCCCCCACTGCTCCCTGCCCGCCGCCCGCCGCGCCGGCACCGCGGACACCGGCGGCGGCATCCGCTACTCCACCACCGTCCACAGGGCCGACAGCTGCTACCCCAGCGACGGACTGCCCACCCTGCTGCGCATCCCGCAGACCACCGAGGGCGGCGACACCGTCGTCCTCGGCGCGCCCGACATCCTCTACAACAACCGCCTCGACAAGCGGGGCAACGCCTCACTCGCCCTGCAACTCCTCGGCTCACGCCCCCATCTGGTCTGGTATCTCCCCTCGCTCTCCGACGCCCCGGCCCCCGGCACCGGCGACCGCGGCCTCGTCGACCTGCTCCCCTCGGGCTGGCTCTGGGGCACACTGCAGCTGTTCATCGCCGCCGTCCTGGCCGCCCTGTGGCGAGCCCGCCGACTCGGCCCCCTGGTGCCCGAAAAGCTTCCCGTCGCGATCCGCGCCTCCGAAACCGCCGAGGGCCGCGCCCGCCTCTACCGCAAGGCGAACGCCCGTGACCGCGCCGCCACCGCCCTCCGCTCCGCCACCCGTACCCGCCTCGCCCCCCTCGTAGGCGTCCCCGTCGCCCGGGCGCACACGCCCGAGGCCCTGCTGCCGGCCCTGTCCGCCCGGCTCGGCGGCGACGGACAGTCCCTGCACGACCTGCTCTTCGGCCCGCCGCCCCGCGACGACGCGGCCCTTGTCTCCCTCACCGACCGACTCGACGCCCTCGAAAGAGAGGTACGCCGTCCATGATGGATCCGACCACCGACAACGCCGGGCACACCGGGGACGCGACCGCGGCCAGGTCGTCCCTGGAAGCCCTGCGCGCCGAGATCGCCAAGGCCGTGGTCGGCCAGGATCCCGCCGTGACCGGTCTCGTCGTCGCCCTTCTGTGCCGCGGACACGTCCTTCTCGAGGGCGTCCCCGGAGTCGCCAAGACGCTGCTCGTCCGCACGCTCGTCTCCGCGCTCGACCTCGACACCAAGCGCGTCCAGTTCACCCCCGACCTGATGCCCAGCGACGTGACCGGCTCACTGGTCTACGACGCCCGCACCGCCGAGTTCTCCTTCCAGCCCGGCCCGGTCTTCACCAATCTCCTCCTCGCCGACGAGATCAACCGCACCCCGCCCAAGACCCAGTCGTCGCTGCTCGAGGCCATGGAGGAGCGTCAGGTCACCGTCGACGGCACCCCCCGCCCGCTCCCCGACCCCTTCCTGGTCGTCGCCACCCAGAACCCGATCGAGTACGAGGGCACCTACCCCCTCCCCGAGGCCCAACTGGACCGCTTCCTGCTCAAACTGACGATCCCTCTGCCCTCCCGCGAAGAGGAGATCAACGTCCTCACCCGCCACGCGGAGGGCTTCAACCCGCGCGACCTGCACGCCGCCGGCGTACGCCCCGTGGCCGGCCCCGCCGACCTGGAGGCGGCCCGCGCCGCCATCGCCCGGACGACCGTCTCCCCCGAGATCACGGCCTACGTCGTCGACATCTGCCGGGCGACCCGCGAATCCCCCTCCCTCGCTCTCGGTGTCTCCCCGCGCGGAGCGACGGCCCTGCTGTCGACGGCCCGCGCCTGGGCCTGGCTGACCGGCCGCGACTACGTCATCCCCGACGACGTCAAGGCACTCGCCCTGCCCACCCTGCGCCACCGCGTGCAACTCCGTCCGGAGGCAGAAATGGAAGGCGTGACCGCCGACTCGGTGATCAACGCGGTCCTCTCCCACGTCCCGGTGCCCCGCTGATGGCCCTCACCGGACGCGCCGCGCTCCTCGCGGCCCTCGGCTCCCTCCCCGTCGGCATCTGGGACGCCGGCTGGACCGGCATCCTCGCCGTGAACGCCCCGCTGGCCATCGCCTGCGCCTGCGACTACGCCCTCGCCGCGCCGGTACGACGCCTCGGTCTGACGCGCTCCGGCGACACCTCCGTACGCCTGGGCGAGAGCGCCGACGTCACCCTCACGATCACCAATCCCTCCCGCCGGCCGCTCCGCGCCCGGCTGCGCGACGCCTGGCCGCCCAGCAGCTGGCAGCCCGGCACGGAGATGCAGGCCTCCCGCCACCGTCTGACCGTGCCGCCCGGCGAACGCCGCCGCGTCACCACTCGGCTGCGTCCCGTCCGCCGCGGCGACCGCCAGGCCGATCGCGTCACGGTCCGCTCCTACGGCCCGCTCCGGCTCTCCTTCCGCCAGGGCACCCACAAGGTCCCCTGGACGGTCCGGGTGCTGCCCCCGTTCACCAGCCGCAAGCATCTGCCGTCCAAGCTCGCCCGGCTGCGGGAGCTCGACGGCCGCACCAGCCTGCTCACGCGCGGGGAGGGAACGGAGTTCGACAGCCTGCGCGAGTACATTCCCGGCGACGACACCCGCTCCATCGACTGGCGTGCCACGGCCCGTCAGTCCATGGTCGCCGTACGCACCTGGCGTCCCGAACGCGACCGGCACATCCTGCTGGTCCTCGACACCGGCCGCACCTCCGCGGGCCGCGTGGGTGACGTTCCACGCCTGGACGCCGCCATGGACGCGGCCCTGCTTCTCGCGGCCCTCGCCTCCCGCGCCGGCGACCGCGTCGACCTGCTTGCCTACGACCGTCGCGTCCGCGCCCTCGTCCAGGGCCGCGCGGCCAACGATCTCCTCCCCTCGCTGGTCAGCGCCATGGCGACGCTGGAGCCCGAACTCCTGGAGACGGACGCCCGGGGTCTTACGGCCATGGCCCTGCGCACGGCTCCGCGCCGTTCGCTGATCGTGCTGCTGACCACGCTGGACGCGGCACCCGTCGAAGAGGGCCTGCTGCCCGTGCTCCCCCAGCTCACCCAGCGCCATACGGTGCTGGTGGCCTCGGTCGCGGATCCGCATGTCGCGCGGATGGCCGCGTCCCGTGGAAACGTCGAGGCGGTGTACGAGGCCGCCGCGGCGGCCCAGGCACAGTCCGAACGCCGGCGCACGGCGGAACAGCTCCGCCGCCACGGCGTGACGGTCGTCGACGCGACACCGGAGGATCTGGCACCGGCCCTGGCGGATGCGTATCTGGCCCTGAAGGCCGCAGGGCGGCTCTGAAACAAACCCCACAACAAAAAGAGGAGGCACACAGCCTCCCGAAAACACACGGAAAACGCGGAAAGCCCCGCACCGTATGGTGCGGGGCCCTCCCCTTTTTCAAATCTTGTCCGGCGGCGTCCTACTCTCCCACAGGGTCCCCCCTGCAGTACCATCGGCGCTGTAAGGCTTAGCT
>NZ_BAAAHG010000077.1:0-20080 GCF_039525155.1 Streptomyces thermoalcalitolerans
GCGGCGAGGGGCGCCCGCCGGTCCGGTACGGGCGGCCGGCTGACCCGGCGTGGACGGCTGCCGGCCTGCCCGGGACAGCGGCCGGCCTGCCGGGGGCGGCTGCCGCGGCCCGGCACAAAGGAGGCCGTGCGGTGCCCGGCCGTGCGGCGCCCAGCCGTGGCGGTGCGAGCGCCCGAGGGCCCGCCCGTCGCACGCCTCGGCCGCCTCAGCCGTCGTTGGCCCCCTTCGGGATGCCGTACGCCCGCTCCACCCTCAGCCGCAGCACCAGGCGGCGGTCGCGGACCATCGCGGCGCGGTAGTCGTCCCAGTCGGGGTGCTCACCGTTGACGTCCCGGTAGAGGCGGATCAGTTCCTCGACGGTCTCGTCGTGCGGGTCCCTCGCGACCGGGGAGAGGTCGGCGGTGCCCTCGACGACCGTGTAGGCGCGCCGGTCCGGTGTGGTGACGTGGTAGGAGGCCCGCGGGTCCCGGCGCAGATTGCGGGTCTTGGCGCGGTCGTCGGTGACCGAGACACGGATGACCCGCTCGTCGGGACAGTAGGCGTGGGTGACGTTCGACAGCTGGGGCCGGCCGTCCCGCTTGAGGGTCGCCAGCACTCCTCCGTGCTCCTCGGAGAGCAGCGTGAGCAGGGCGTCCTGTGCGGGGTCGTGCGTCGCGTCCTGAGGCATGCCGTTCCTGTGTACTGAGACGGGAGTGAGTCCTGCGTCGGAAGTCATGCCCCGAACAGCTGCAAAACACCCCCCGTCCTCACCGGAAACCCACTGAAGACCCACCGGGAACCCCACTGGAGGCCCATCAGGAATCCGCTGGAGGCCCGCAGGAACCCGCCGAGGACCCACCGGGGACGCGGCCCGGGTACGGATCGTCCGCGCCCGCGCCGCCCCGGACTCTCGCGTTCAGGACAGGTGGGCCACCGCGTCCAGGTGGGGCAGGTGGTGGTCCAGCCGCTCCCGCTTGGTGCGCAGATAGGTGATGTTGCTCTCGCACGGCGGGATGAGCAGCGGGACCTGCTCGGCGACCTGGATGCCGTGCCGCACCAGCGACTCGTGCTTGCGCGGGTTGTTGGACATCAGCCGCACCGAGCGCACGCCCAGGTCGCGCAGGATCTCGGCGGCGACGCCGTAGTCGCGGGCGTCCACGGGCAGGCCGAGGGCGAGGTTGGCCTCGACGGTGTCCAGGCCCTCCGCCTGCAGGGCCATCGCCCGCAGCTTGGCGAGCAGACCGATGCCCCGGCCCTCATGACCTCTCAAGTAGACGACGATGCCGCTGCCTTCGGCGACGACCGCGCGCAGGGCGGCGGCGAGCTGGTCGCCGCACTCGCAGTGCTGCGAGCCGAAGGCGTCCCCGGTCAGGCACTCGGAGTGCAGCCGGACCAGAACCCGGTCGGTGCCGATGTCCCCATGAACCAGGGCCACTTGTTCGTCGCCGCGGTCGTGGTCCATGTAGCCGATTGCCTCGAATTTCCCGTACACGGTGGGCAGCGGGGCATTCACGACGCGTTCCACGCCTGTACGCCGGGGGGACTTCTTGCCGAGTACGCCGAGGTTTTCTGTCATGATCTGGTTCCTAAGCAGAGACGAAAGGCCGGAAGACAATGAGTGGTTCGGAAACGCGGCCGACGGCACATGGTGTGTTGCCGGCGGACACGACGCAAGACGTACGGACGCGGGCGGCGGACCTCTCACGGCAGGTGGCAATCCTGCCGGTGGGCAGTTTCGAACAGCACGGCCCCTTCCTGCCGCTGGCGACCGACACGCTGGTCGCCTGTGCCATCGCCCGTCGGATCGCCGACGCGTACCCGGTGCATCTCCTCCCCCCGGTGACGATCTCGTGCTCGCACGAGCACGCGGCCTGGCCGGGGACCGTCAGCATCTCTTCCGTGACCCTTCATTCGGTGGTGCGGGACATCGCGGATTCACTGCGCCGTTCCGGTGTCGAGGCCCTGGTGGTCGTCAACGGACACGGCGGAAACTACGTGCTGGGCAACGTGGTTCAGGAGTCCTCCGCGCGTGGTGAGCGCATCGCGCTGTTCCCTGCCGTGGAGGACTGGGAGACGGCCCTCGAGCGGGCCGGGGTGCGCTCCACGCTGCTCACCGACATGCACGCGGGGGAAATCGAGACCTCCATTCTTCTGCACACCCACCCGGAAATGGTCCGGGCGGGATACGAGGACGCCGACCATGTGGCGGACGACCGCCGCCATCTGCTCACCGTCGGAATGTCCGCCTATACCGAATCCGGCGTCATAGGCCGCCCTTCCCTGGGCTCCGCGGAAAAGGGGAAGGAACTGCTGGACAGCCTCACGGCTTCCTTCGCTCCGTATTTCTCGCTGCTCACGTCACAGGACGGAAGGCTCCCGGAGAGCGGGCGGGCGTAGCCTCCGTGGCCGCCGTGGCCGCCGTGGCCGCCGTCGGATGCGCCGCGGAGGGCCGGGCCGGGTTCCGGGGCCGTCGCGGCGGTGCGGGCCCCGGCACGCGTCCCCTTGCGCCGGCGGGCGACGAGGACGAGCGCACCCGGCAGGCTCGCCACGAAGCACAGCACCCCGTACACCATGGCCGTGGCCAGCCCTGTGCTCGCGCCGAGCCCGGCCGCGCCGAACGCCCAGGCGGTGGCTCCCTCGCGGGGGCCGAACCCGCCGACGTTCAGCGGCAGTCCCATCGCGAGCAGCGCGAGAACCGCCAGCGGGAGCAGCACGGGCACCGGGGCGGCGGAGCCGGCGATGCGCGCGGCGACCACGAACATCGCGAGATGCCCGGTCAGGACGACGAGCGAGGACAGGGCGACGCCCGGTCCGTTGCGGCGGGAGAGCAGTCCCTCGCGCGCCTCGCCGAGCACACGGCGCAGGACCCGGCCCCGGCGGGAGGACGCCCGGTTCATGCGCAGGGCGAGGACGACGGCGAACGCACCGACGGCCGCGAGGGCGAGCAGCGGCACGAGGTGCCGGGCCTCGTCGCGCACCGGCGACGGCAGCGTGAGCAGGACGACGACACCGGCGGCGGCGAGGGCGATCTGCCCGGCGGTCCGTTCGAGGACCACGGCCCGTACGCCGCGTCCCAGGTCGCCGGCGCTCTGCCCGTGCCGCACCGCCCGGTGCACATCGCCCAGGACGCCGCCGGGCAGCGCCGCGTTCAGGAACAGCGAGCGGTAGTAGTCGGCGACGGCCGGGCCGAGCGGCAGCCGGATGCGCAGGCCGCGGGCCACCAACTGCCAGCGCCAGGCGCTGAAGACGGTGGTGACCAGGCCGATGCCCAGTGCCGTGAGCAGCGCGGGCACATCGATCCGGCGCAGCCCCTCCAGGAAGGCGCCGGTGCCCAGCCGCCACATCAGGGCGACAAGGACGACGGCTCCGGCGACGGTTCCGAAGTGGGTGCGCACCGCCGGGGCGTTGAGACGGGAGAGCAGCACGCGCAGCGCACGTCCACGGCCGGCCGCCCCGGTCGCACCGGACGCCTCGGTCGCACCAGCCGCACCGGACCCGCCGGCCGCCCCGGCCGCCCCGGACTGTCTCGCCTCGGTCCGCGGGACGGGCACGTCCACCGCCTGCACACTCATCCGGCACCGCCGGTCGGCCGGGACAGCGCCAGCAGGTCGCTGTGGTGGACGACGACCCGCAACTCCCCCGCGGCGCAGGCCTCCAGGCGCTCGGCGAGGTAGCGGTCGGCGCGCGGCTTCAGTTCGGGGCGCTGCTCGACGGCCGCGCCGACCCAGCCTCGCAGCCACTGGGCGGTCAGTTCGCGGTGCTCGGGGCCGAGCCGCCAGGGGCTCGGGTAGGTGTGCACGGTGGCGCCGTGCGCGGCGAAGGCCTCGCAGGCCGCGCCGACCGCGTCGGGGCCGAGCAGACCGGAGCGGCGCTGGTGGTCGTTGAACGCCGCGGTGAGCTCGGCGTCCAGCGGGTCGGCCGGGGTGAGCTCGACCCGGCCCACCACCGACAGCGTCAGCAGCGCCGGGCACCCGGCCCCGGCACAGGCGGCGGCAAGGGTGTCGACCTCCTCGCGGGTGAGCACGTCCAGCAGGGCGGAGGCCGTCACCAGCGACGCGCCGGTCAGGGCGTCCGGGGTCAGCCGGGCCACGTCGCCGCGCCGTGTCTCCACGGTGACCCGGCTGCCGTCGGCGGCGGCGCGCGGGGCGGCGACGGCGGCGAAGTGCAGCAGGTAGGGGTCGCGGTCGTGCAGGACCCAGTGCTGGGCGCCGTCCAGCAGGGGGGCGAGCCAGCGGCCCATCGAACCGGTGCCGCAGCCGAGGTCGTGCACGACGAGTCCGCCGTGCCGGCTCGGCAGGTTGGCGAGCCTGATCCGCAGGGGGTCGAGCGAGTCGGCCGACCGTGCGGCGGCGTCGGCCGGCTCCCTGAGCCGCAGCCACTCGGGGGCGTACCGGGGCGGTTCCTCGGGCTCGCCCTCCCTCAGCCGCAGGGTGGGCCGTTCCCCGGGCCGCTGTGCGGGCCCGGCTCCCGGGATCACCTCGAAGCCCTCGGAAAAGCCCCCGGGGCCGGCGCCGGCCGCGCCGTGGGGTTCGCGGCCGGCGCCGGGGACTGCGGGGCGGGGCTCCGGGGAGGCGGTGCCCTGCGGGGTGTGCTGCGAGAAGACGGTCGCTTCGGCCATGGCCGACGGTTCCTTTCCTGCGGTCCGGGACACCGCCGGGGCCGACTGCCCCGGCGCGGCCGTACCTGCTGTCTTTGTCCCGTCCCGCGGTGCGCCGTCCGCCGCCTCGTCGGCGTCGTACGGGCCCGGCCGGGACGGGACTGCGCCGCTGGGGCGGTCGGTTCCCGTGGGGGGAGTCTGGGTGGTCGCCGTGCTGCTCATGCCGCCCTCCGGGGTTCCTCGGGCAGCCGGCCGAGGACGCCGGCCAGGCTGCGGGCGGTGTTCGCCCAGCCGTTCAGCGCGGCCCGGCGGCCCCGGGCGGCGGCCTTGAGACGGCGCCGTACGTCGGCCTCGCCGAACCAGCCGCGCAGTTCGGCGGCGAGGGCGGCGGGGTCCTCCGGGGGGACGAGAATGCCGGGCACACCGCCGTCGGGGGCGCGGCCGACCGCCTCGGGGATGCCGCCGACGTCCGTGGCGATCACGGGGATGCCGCGTGCCAGGGCCTCGGTGACGGCCATGCCGTAGGTCTCGGCGTAGGAGGCGAGGACCATGAGGTCGGCGGCGGCGTAGCTGGCGTCGAGTTCGGCTCCGGCCCGCGGTCCGGCCAGGTGGAAACGGTCCTGCAGGCCGTACTTGGCGATCAGCTCGCGCAAGTGGGCGACATAGGCCGGGTCCTGGGTGAGCGCGCCGACGCAGGTGCAGGTCCACGGCAGGTCGGTCACCGTGGCCAGCGCCTCCACCAGCCGGTGCTGCCCCTTGCGCGGGGTGACCGCGGCGACGCACAGCAGCTGCGAGATCCCGTCGGTGCCGGGGGCGAGCGGCGCGATGTCGGCGCCGGGGGCGGCGGCGTGCACCCGGTCCGGGGCGAGCCCGTGGTGGGAGACGAGCCGGCGGACGGCCCAGTCGCTGGTGGCGATGACGGCGGGCACCGCCCGCAGCACCTCGCGTTCCCGTGCGTCCAGCTCCGCGGCCACGGCGGGGTCGAGTCCGGTCTCGTCGCCGAGCGGCAGGTGCACGAGGACGGCCATCCGCAGCCGCCCCGTCTCCGGCACGACGATCTCGGGGACGCCGCAGGCGACCAGCCCGTCGAGGAGGACGACGGCACCGTCCGGCAACTCCCGCAGGACGCGGGCGAGTTCCGTACGGGCCTGGGTTCCCGGCCGGGGCCAGCGGCCGTCCACGGGGTGGCCCTGGACCTGCCAGCCGAAGCCGGGCAGGTCCAGGCTGACCCGGCGGTCGTAGGCGTTGCCGCCGCTCGGTGTGGCCGGGTCGTCGACGCCGCCCGGCAGGATGAAGTGCACGGTGCGCAGGGACATGGGGATGATCCCGGAGTTCTCCGTGGCCGCGCGCGGGGCGGGCACATAGGCGAGGGACGGGGCCCGGCTGATGGTCATGGCAGTCGATTCGGTCACAGCGCACGCTCGTAACTCGCCCAGGCGATGTGCGACTCGTGGAGTGTCACGGTCAGGCTGGTCAGGCCCTTGGCGTTCTCGCCCAGGGCTCCCTTGTGGACGCGTTCGGCGAGCCGGTCGGCGATGACCTTGGCCAGGAACTCCGTGGAGGTGTTGATCCCGGCGAACTCCGGCTCGTCGTCGAGGTTGCGGTAGTTCAGCTCGCTCACGACCGCACCCAGCTCCTTGGTGGCCAGCCCGATGTCGACGACGAGGTTGTCGTCGTCCAGCTGCTCGCGCCGGAAGGTGGCGTCCACGAGATACGTGGCTCCGTGCAACCGTTGCGCGGGCCCGAAGACCTCGCCGCGGAAGCTGTGGGCGATCATGAGGTGATCGCGGACAGTGATGCTGAACAACGGACGACCCTCCAGGTGCGGCACGTCTGGCTCCTCCGGCTGGTCCCTGCCGGGGGACGCCGTGTAGTACGGCTCTTCGCCCCCCGTTGTTCAGCCGTCCTCCACTCTTTTCTCAGGTCAGGCGCTTCCGCCTCCCCGAACGGCCGCTTCTGCCTCTTCCCAGGCCGCACATCCGCCTCTTCCCGCCCTCTTCTCGTCCTCTTCGCGTCCTCCTGGGACGGGCACGTGCGCCGTACGGCGTGCGCGGCCAGCCGCGATCACTCGGCGTACCTGATCCGGTGGCACAGCGCCGGGATCTCCCCGGAGGCGAGCCTCGGCATGACCTCGGGCAGCTCCTCGAACGCGCTCTCCCCGGTGATGAGGGCGTCCAGCGCGGGGTCGGCGAGCAGCTCGAGGGCGAGGGCCATCCGGTCGGCGTGGCTGCGGCCGGCGCGGCGGGCCGGGGAGAGGGTGCCGACCTGGCTGCTGCGGACGGTCAGCCGGCGGGAGTGGAAGGCCTCGCCGAGCGGGAGGGTGACCCGCCGGTCGCCGTACCAGCTCAGTTCGACGACGGTGCCCTCGGGGGCGAGCAGTTCGAGCGCGCGGGTGAGCCCCTGCTCGGTGGCGCTGGCGTGCACGACGAGATCGCACTCGCCGAGCGCGTCCTCGGGCAGCGCGAAGCCGACGCCGAGCGCGTCGGCGATCCCGGCACGGGCGGGGTCGGCGTCCACCAACTGCACGCGCACCCCGGGGAACCGGGCCAGCAGGGCGGCCACCGAGCAGCCGACCATGCCGCCGCCGACCACGGCGACACGGTCCCCGATCAGGGGCGCGGCGTCCCACAGCGCGTTCACGGCGGTCTCGACGGTGCCGGCGAGCACGGCCCGTTCGGCGGGCACGTTGTCGGGCACGCGGGTCACGGCGCCGGCCGGGACGACGTAGCGGCTCTGGTGCGGGTAGAGGCAGAAGACGGTCTGCCCGGCCAGGTCCTCGGGGCCCTCCTCCACCACACCGACGTTGAGATAGCCGTACTTCACCGGCCCCGGGAAGTCGCCCTCCTGGAACGGCGCCCGCATGACGGTGTGCTGACTGGCGGGCACCTGTCCCCGGAACACCAGCGTCTCCGTCCCGCGGCTGACTCCGGAGTACAGCGTCCGGACGACCACGTCGCCCTCCGCGGGCTCAGGAAGGTCCACCCGACGTATCTCGCCGTGGCCCGGCGAGCTCAGCCAGAAGGCGCGGGCGGATTTTTTCATCGGGGACCTCCTGAACGATCGGGAAGTTGCTCACGTACCGAGATGTGCACAGGCCGCGGACAAGGTACGCGGCGTTGATCGACTCTGTCACTCGGCCGGAGGATGTGCGGTGGCCCTGAACAACCATGAGGACGCAAGGCTGGTCCAGCAGGAGACCGCGGTGGGAGCGGGCATACAGATCCTGTTGCTGGCCCTGCTCGGTACGGCGACCGGCCTGGGGCCGGCGGGCTGGGTGACCGGCCTGGCCTTCGCCATCGCAACCTGGGCGCTGCTCTCCCGGGCGCTGCACCGGGCGCGGCTGCGCTCCTTCGGCGCGGCCAACCGGGTCACCCTGAGCCGGACCGTCCTCGTCGGCGGTGTGACGGCACTGGTCGCGGACTCCTTCGACAGCGCACCGCCGGTGCCGCTGCTGGTGGGCCTGACGGCGGTGGCGCTGTTCCTGGACTGCGTCGACGGCAAGGTGGCCCGCCGCACGGGCACCTCCACCGCGCTCGGCGCCCGCTTCGACATGGAGGTCGACGCGTTCCTGATCCTGGTGCTCAGCGTGTACGTCTCGACGAGCCTCGGCCCGTGGGTGCTGCTGATCGGCGGCATGCGGTACGCCTTCGTCGCCGCCGCCCGCGTCCTGCCCTGGATGAACACCCCACTGCCGCCGAGGATGGCGCGCAAGACGGTCGCCGCGCTCCAGGGCGTCTGCCTGCTGGTGGCCGCCTCCGGCCTGCTTCCCCTGGTGGCCAACCTCGGTGTGGTGCTGCTGGCGCTGGGCCTGCTGGTGTGGTCGTTCGGCCGGGACGTGCTGTGGCTGTGGCGCACGGAGCGGGCGCGTACGGCTGCCGCCGCCGAGGCGGGTGCGGTGCGGGAGGTCTCCGTCACGCAGCCCGTCGCGGCCACGGTCGCGGCATCGGTCGCGGCCTCCGTCACGGCCCCTGCCGGGGAGCCCGTCGAGGCGATGCTGGGAGCCGCTCAGGCGGTGTGACGTTTACGAACGACGCAGAAGAGCCGGCCCGGATCATGGGGGATGTGACCCGGGCCTTTCCTGTGTCCGTGGCCCTGACCGCCACGCTCGGGGCGATCCTCGCCGAAGCCTGGCGGGCGTGCGCACGCAAGGCCTGATCACCGCCCCTTACAGCAAAGGTGGACGCTTCCTCGGGAGAAGCGCCCACCTCGCGAGCCTCCGTACGCTTCCACGTGATCGCCCATGAAACGGCGAGCTCACGGCGACAGCAAGCTCACATCGCCTCAAGCAAGGCCACCCACGCAGCCGGGCCGACCTTCAGCACGGGCCCACCCTGCGCCACACACTTCGAGTCCCGCACGTACACGCCGACAGCCGTAAGGGCGACCTCAACGCACTCACCACCCGACCCAGTGCTGTAACTGCTCGTGCGCCAGGACAGGTTGGTCGGGCCGTACGTCGCGTCTTCCGCGTTCATAGCTCTCCCAGCATCTTTTCGAGGAGCCCCAGCGACTCGCGCGGGGTCAGGGCCTGAGCACGCAGGATGCCGTACTGCTCCTCATACTCGCGCACCGACCTCCGCTCGCTGAAGAGTCGGCTGTCGTTACGCGCCTCGATGTATGCGAGCCGCTGCCCCTTCTGCGTCTCGTACAAGGTGAACGGCCCGTCGAGTGCGGCGTGTTCCACACAGCCGATGGGCATGATCTGCACAACCACGTTCCGCTGCTGCGCGCGCAGCAGAACCTCCTCCAGCTGGCCACGCATGACGTCCCACCCGCCGAGTGGCCTCCGCAGCACATGCTCCTCGATGACGAAGCTGATGGTGGGAGGTGGTTGACGATCGAAGATCACTTGCCGAGCAAGGCGCGAACTCACACGCTGGTTGACGGTATCGGGGTCCAGCAGAGGCAACCACATCTCGCAGACCGCCCGCGCGTATTCCTCGGTCTGCAACAGGCCGGGCACGGCCTTGCCGGCGTACACATGCAGCTCGACCGCCTCCGCCTCCAGCTTCGCCGCATCCCGGAAGAAGGCGGGATACCTCGCCCGCGCCACCTCTTCCTTCATCACCATCAGCAGTCCGCCGGCGTCCAGCACCGCGTCCGCCCGGTCGATGAACTCCGGCCTGGGGATGCGCCGCCCCAGTTCCACCGATGTGATCATGTCCTCGCTGTACCCGAGCTTCGCGCCCAGCTCCGCCCGTGTCAGCCCCCGGCTCATCCTCAGCAGCCGCAACTGCTGCCCGAAACACCGGAGGAAGCCCATCTCGCCCTCACCATGAGCCGTCACCGGTGACCTCACCTCACCCACCCGTGCAGAGGCGCCCGCCCCGCGCCTCGTCGCAGGCACCCGACCGACCGTCACTTCCGGCTCACTCTAGGGAGGCTCACCGCGGCCTTCGCACCGCTTCGAGCCCGTTTCCCTCTTACCGGGGACGAGCACCCGCCCTCCCACGTCCAGGCCCCGCCTGTACATCCACGCCCACGCGCTTCACCGCCACCCCAGGAATACCGTTGAGCGGCGACCCTGGGATGCCCGATGCTGACCATCAGTCACTTACTGCTGCAGAGTGAGGATTCACCGTGCCCGATCCGCTGCGCCTGACCGTAGAGCCGGCCGAAGTCGACACCGACTACAAGTTCGTCGTCGCGCTCAAGGCCAAGCTCCCGCCCGGCGTGGCAGCCAACGCCGCCTCGCACCTGTGCCTGGGCCTGGTCGCCAAAGCCGCTGCCGAGCGGCCGGAGCTTCTGCCCCGCATGTCCTTCCTGGAGTTCCCCGACGCGGACGCCGGACGGCACGCCCCGATCTCCGGCCTCTCCCTGGTCGTCCTCGAAGGCCGCCCGGCGTGGCTGAGGAGGCTGCGCGGCGAGGCGGAAGCCGCCGGTCTGCTGTACACCGACTTCACCTCGGCGATGACCGGCGGCACCTACGCAGACCAGCTGGACCGCATGAAAACCACTCCCGAGGAGTCTCTCGACTACTACGGCCTGGCTCTGTTCGGGCTCCGCACCGAACTGGACCCGCTGACCAAGAAGTTCTCCCTACTGCACTGAGCCCGGCCACCCCCGCTGTGCCGACTCCCAGGGCCGGCAGACCGTCTGGGTCAATTGGACGTCTCTTCCCGTGCTCATGCCCTCCGCCGGGCGGGACCACCTGCCGGAACGACACCCACACCCCATCCGGCACCCACCGCTCCACCGGCTCCGTCCTGCACGGCTCACCAAGCGATCACACCACCGGAAACGACGTATTGAAACCCCCATTGGGTCAATAGCCTTGCTCGTCAGCAGAGTTGACGTCCCTCAACCCAGCCGTGCACCGGCACCCCCTCATGTACAGCCCGCTCCCGTACAGCCGTCACCGCTGGTGACACGCCAGTCGCCGCCGCCAGGCTGGCCGCATGCACAGTCCTTCCCCTCAGCGGCACCGGCCAGTCTCCTCCGGTCCCGTCTCCCCCGCCGAGTTCGCCATGGCGTTCACCTCGACCCCGCGCGGTGCCCGTCTGGCCCGCCTGTTCGTCGCGCACTGCCTGGACTCCTGGGGCCACCCCTACGACAGCGACGTCAACGAGACGCTGAGCCTGATCACCGCCGAGCTGTGCGCCAACGCCGTACGGCACGGCCGGGTGCCCGGGCGGGACTTCCACGTCCGTCTGACCGCCGAGGAGGACGGGGCGCGGCTGCGTGTGGAGGTCTCCGACACCCGCGCGGAACGTCGGCCCGCCGTCACCACCCCCACCGCCCCCGATGCGGAGTCCGAGTCCGGCCGCGGCCTGCTCCTCGTCGCCGCCCTGGCCGACGACTGGGGCGTCACCGACCGCCGCGTGGGGCCCGGCAAGACGGTATGGGCGGTGGTGGGCACCGCGCCGCACAGCCGGTCCGGCGCCCTCCGCCGGGAACCCGCCGGACCGCCCCGCCGGCCCGCCGCCGGGTCCGCGGCAGTGGACGCCCCGGTCAAGCCCGCCTAGTACTCCAGCAGCACTTTGACGTTTTCCCTGTTCAGGGGCGGTTTGGGTGAGTGTAGTGGGCTGGTTGACGGCCCGTGTTCTCCTTCCCGGACCGCCCCTCGATCGTGTGCAGCCGCCGCTGACAGTGGCAACAGTCCGGGCAGCCTCCCGGCGTGATCGACGAGCGTGCAGTTGAAATCTGGAACGACGAGCTCGAGGAACTGTTCCTGCGTACCGGCCGCCGCTTCAGGCGCGTCGAGCCTCGTCGTGGGATGCGTGACTACATCCGTGGACTGCTGGGCCCGGTCGGCCGCAAGAACGGCCGGCAGCTGGCAGAACGCGGCCATCGCCGCATACATCCGCCGGCGCAATGCCCGCGCCGAGCCGAAGACAACCTTCGCACCCGGCTCACCGATCCGTTCATGGACCGATTACCCGGCCAAAGCTGCGTGACGAGCCACTAGGAACGGCGGGACGTGCCGCGCGCGGGCGGCGCTATGCGCACCCGCTGCTCCTCGGGGGCGTTCTCGATGTCGTCGAGCTGGGCGACGATCGTGCTGCGCAGGTCGTCGTAGTCCTCGAACGTGTGGTCCTGGAAGAGCGTGTAGCCGCTCCACATCAGGTTGGCGCACACCCGGGCGGGGACGCGGCCGGTGCGGGCGCCCATGCCGACCAGCGCGACGGAGGTGATGCTGCCCGGCGCCTTCGCGTTCTGCCGGTGGATCGCCTGGAACGCGGCGGCGCACGCCAGGGCCACGTTCAGCGTCTCGCTGACGTTCTCCGAGGACGACTCCATCGTCGGCGTCGAGATCAGGAACTTGGGGTTGGTCGCCCCGGAGAGGACGCACACCGCGCTGCCCACCGGGAGGCTGCCGGCGAACTCATCGCGGATCGCCTGCTGGACCCGCAGCTGGATGCCCGCGCCGAGGTGCCGCTTGATGGCGGCGTCGACACCGCCGTCCATCCGGCCGCGCGAGTTGGTCGGGCTGACCCAGGCGTCGACCTTCTCGTCGAGGATGGAACCCTTGCGGATCTCGATGCCCGGGGTGTCGGCGAAAGCCGCCCGCCAGGCCTCCACCACATGCGTGTTGACGTCGGTCAGCACAACCCTCAGCGGTGCCTGTGCACGGTTCACGGTCATGGTGCACTCCCCTGTGAGAAACGGTCTTCTTGCCACCGCTCACGACGCTAGTGCGCCCCACTGACAACGCCGTTGGGAGCGGCCGCGGCGAAGTCCCGTTGTCACACCCCGCTGTTAGCCTCCCGGCCATGATCGACGCCAATGCCTCCACACAGCCCGACCCGAACGACCCGCTGGCCCTCGCCGAACTGTTCAAGGGCGGCGGCGAACCCTGGCTGCCGTTGCTCAAGCCGGTCATCGAGGCACAGCCGGACGCGGCGGCGTTCATCGGTCCGGGCCGCGGCCCCGACGTGGTGCCCGTCCGCGAACTGACCTTCCAGGCGCTCAAGCCCAACCCGCCGCACAAGTGGAAGGTGGTCGTCTTCGGGCAGAACCCGTACCCGCGGCCGGAGAGCGCCACCGGCATCGCCATGTTCGACAACACCTTCCACGACTGGAAGGACAGCCAGTTCGGCCGGGTCGTCAGCATCCGCTGCATCATCAAGGCCGCGGCGATGTGGAAGTACGGCATACCGAAGAAGACCCCGATCGCGGACATCCGCAAGCTGCTGAAGGAGAAGGACACCGTTCAGCCGCCGGAGTGGTTCCAGGCGATGCTGACCCAGGGTGTCCTGCTGCTGAACGCGGCTCTCACCGCCAGCAGCGACGGGCCGCGGGGCGCCGAGCCGCACACCGCGTTCTGGCGTCCGGTCGTCGAGCGGATCGTCGAGGAGATCCTGAAGGCCAAGCAGGACGCCGACGAGGAGGACCGCGGTGTCGTCTTCGCGTGGTGGGGTGCGCACGCCCGGAGCCTGAAGAAGGTCGTCCTCCAGCTCCAGAAGAAGTATCCCGGCGTCGACGTCCGGCACATCGACCACGCCAATCCGGCGGCGCAGGGCGACATCTTCTGCGACGGCGACCACTTCGCGGTGGTCAACGACGCCCTCGCGTCGCTGGGCACCGACACCGTCGACTGGCTGCCGAGCAAGGGCTGGGACAGGGCTGCGGCGGACGGCGACGGGGCGAACGGCGCCCTCGCCAAGCGCATGGGCGCGTTCATCACCTCCACCATGGAGCTGCACCAGCTGTATCTGGAGCGGCTCGCGAGCGTCAGGGACGAGGGTCTCGTCCTGCCCGCGATCACGGGCGTGTTCGACACACCTCTCATGGACTTCCAGGACGCCATCGCTCCGGTCGCGAAGGTGCTGCCGGGCCTCAAGGGGCACATCGAGCGTTCGCACGAGTTCGGCAAGATGCGGGCGGACGAGCCCGAAGGGGCCGGCCTGTCCGCGGAGGCGATCGCCGCCCTGTACCTCTACACCTGCGAGTCCGCGTTCTACCGGGAGCTCAACGCCGTTCTGCGCTCTCCGGACCGCAGCAGGCTGGTCCCCTATCTGCCGTATCTGCGGCTGCTGTTCGCGGCGGTGTCGCAGCTGCCCACCCGCACGGAGCCGCTGTGGCGCGGTGTGCCGCTGGACCTGCGCTCGCAGTACCCGCTCGGCAAGACGGTGACCTGGTGGGGTGTGTCCTCGTGCACCTCGGAGCCGAATGTGGCGCGGGCGTTCCTCGGCAGCCGCGGCAAGCGGACGCTGTTCGAGGTGGTGCCCTCGCGGGCCGTCGGCATCCGCAGTTTCTCCGCGTTCACCGGCGAGGAGGAGTTCATCCTGCTGCCGGGCACCCAGCTCAAGGTGACGGAGGTGAAGGCCGGGCGCGGCGGGCTGTGCACGGTGCGACTGACCGAGGTGGACGGGGAGCCCCTGGTGTCCTGACTGTCCTGAGCGCCTACCGCGTCAACCCTGGTGGCCAGGGCGGGGCACGGGCTTGGACCTGGGCTGGGGGGTGTCGTTTGGATCAGGCCGGCTCCGATGGGCGGTGCCTGGTGACCGGGGTGAGCGGGGTTCGGTGCGTGCGGATGCACGGCGGAGAGAGGGATCGAGGAAGGGGCCGACGCGGAGCGTCGGCGAGTGACGACAACGCGGCTGGGGGTGCCCCCACGCCCGTCCAGGGCAGTGGGGGAGCGCGTGCCGAACCCCGCGACCTGCGACATGATCCAAACGACACCCCCTAAGGACCCGCGTGCACCTGGCAGGCCCACAGGCTCGGGGTCTGCGGGTAGGTGTCGCGCAGGGTGCGTACGGCCCGGTGCAGGGCCTCGGCCGTGCGGGCGACGTCGAGGGTGCCGTCGCCCGCGTTCAGCTCCTCGTACACGCGGAACGCGACCTCGGCCCCGATCATGTCGTCGACGTGCCACAGTGCACCGATCACATGGGGGAAGCCCGCCATCTGGAAGGCGCTGACGATGTGGACGGCCTCGTCGGCGAGCTCGGAGCTGGTGCGCAGCGTGGCGCAGGCCGAGAGGTAGGCGAGCCGGACCGACGGCAGCCGGAGCCGGGCCAGGTCCCGGACGGTCAGCGGGCGTTCGGTGTGGTCGTGCAGGACGAGCCCGCTGCCGGAGGGGTGCTCCAGGTCGCTCAGGGCGTGGCAGGCGAAATGCACGTGGGCGTGGTGGTGCAGGGCGGAGACGACCGCGGAGTGGGTGGCGGAGGTGTCCGCCAGCAGTGTGGCACCGGGGAGCATGCGGGCCAGGTGCTCGGCCTCGCGGCGTGCGCCCGGGAGTGGTGCCTGTCCGGTGGCGTGCTCGACGCCGACGACGAGGGTTCCGGTGCCCGCCGGGCGGGCGGCGCGCAGACGGGCGTGGTGCAGGGCCCGCAGCGTCGGCGTGTACGAGGAGACCACACGGTCCAGGGCACCGGGGGCGCCGTCGGCGGGGGCTGCCGCGTGCAGGGGCAGCGTGCCCAGCAGGCCGCCGGGCGACCACCACACGCGGGTCGCCGCGGGGAGGCGGTCGAGGACCGGACCGGTGACCGCCCGCCACAGCCAGGCGAGGGTTTCCCGTACGTCCTGCTGGGCGCGCTGCGCCTGCTTGCGGGAGGTGCCCGGTGTCTCGATGCGGACCAACGCGTCCTGGAAGGTCCGCCGGCGCGCCGCCGTCGTCTCCGGGGCGAGGTCCGGCAGCGGTACGGCGTCGATGGAGTGCTCGGTGACGATCAGGGCGTCACTGCCGTACGGGGAGACGTTGACCAGGACCACCGGGCCCTCCGCGGCCGTCGCGCGCAGCTCGCTCTCGTCCCAGTCCCGCACCGGACGCAGCAGGCCCAGTCCGGGGTGCTCGGCGCGGATCCGGTCGGTGAGCTCCTGCCACTCGGCGGCCAGCCGCTGCCGGAGATCGGCGCGGGCCTCGGGGCCGGACGCTCCTTCGCCCGGCAGTTCTTCCGGTGGTTCCTCCGGCAGCTCCCGGTCGCCGGTCGCCGTGTCGAGGGCGTCCCGGAGCTCCTCGAAGCGGGCGGCGAGGGCGGGGGCGGTCTCCCGGAGCCGGGTCAGATCGCTGTCGGCGTCGAAGGCGTGGGAGAGGATCACGCCCCTGGCCTGTTCGAGCAGACCGACCGCGAGTCCGGGCCGGCCGCAGCGCACCGCGCAGGCAGCGGCGGCGGCGCCCAGTCCGGTGGTCCGGCTCAGCAGGAACTCCTGGTCGTCGCGGACGAGGTGGCGGGGTGCCACGGCGTGCAGCAGGTCGACGGCCACCATGTAGCCTTCCAGCGCGCGGTCCCACTCGCCCAGCTCCGCCCGGATCTCGCCCCAGGCCGCTGCCGCGCCCAGCCGCGCGAAGGGCGCGCACTGCTGTTCCAGGGCCGCTTCCCGGAAGATGCCGGCGGCCTCGGCCAGGACGGCCCGGCGGCGACGCGGGTCCAGGGCCAGGTCGTACAGGGCGCTGCCGAGGGCGGCCAGGCGGAGCGTGCGCATGGGGTGGCCGGGCGGAGTGACCTCGACCGCCCGGCGGCACAGTGCGACCACCTCGCGCCGGGCGGCCGACGACAGCGGGGTGCGTGGGTGCGCCTTCCTCGCGTCCGCGGCCATGATCAGGGCGGCCGGCAGATCAGGCGAGTTCGCGGGAAGTGCCGCGATCACCGCGTCGGCCAGCTCGCGCGCCTCACGGACCTCGTCGGCCCGCGATGTCCGCAGGCCACGGGTCAGCAGGGCCATGGCGAGGCGGTACCGCCGACGGGGCAGCTGCGGGTCGCCCTCCGGGGTCAGGGCCAGGGCTTTTCTGAAGAGCTCTATGGCCTGGTCGAGCTGGGCGTCCGGATCGGCGGCGCGCTCGAAGCCCGTCAGCAGGCTGATCGCCATCGAGCTCAGCAGCGGAGCGCGGTGGGCGTGGCCGAGGCCGGGCAGCGTGAGGGCCCGCTGCCGGCACTCCCGGGCCTCCCTCAGGTCCTCGCCGTCCCCGGTCAGCCGGTGGCGCAGATTCAACGCCGCGCCGAGGTTGAGCAGCCGTACTCCGAGCATCCCGTGTCCTTCGGGGGTGAGCGCCACCGCCTCCCGATGGGCCGTCACGGCTTTGTTCAACTCTTCCGCGCTGCCCGAACGTTCGTAGCGGGCGATCAGTACCCGGCCCAGATAGCCGAGCGCCACGGGACGGTCCGGGTGGCCCGGCGGCAACAGCGCCTCGGCCTCCAAGGCATCCGAAAGGAGGCGCAGCGCCTTGTCCAGGTCCCCTCTGTTCGCCTCCGGGTCCCGTATGTAGCGGTTGTACAAGGCTGCCGCGGGGGTGATGACGAAGGGTGAGGGCGAGGCTCCCGCCGTTTCGGTGGATGCGGTGGCGGGGGCGATGAGGCCGAGCGCCGCGTCCAGATCGGCCGAGGCTCCTGTCACGACGGAGTGGAAACGCAGGGCGTTGCCGAGGGCATTGCGCAGGGCGGCCCTCTCCCCCGGTGTCCGTGCCGCCCGGAGCGCCTCGTCCAGCACCAGGACCGCCTCGTCGAGGTCCTCCACCCGGCCGGTGTGCTGCGCCCTCAACAGGAGTGCCATGCCCAGGTCGTGGCCCGCCCACGCGGGCCCCTCCAGATGGCCGGCGAAGCCCCGCCGGCACAGGTCCACCACTTCGTCGCACTCCTCCGCCGTCGCTCCCTCCGCCTGCCGCAGAAAAAGCAGGGATCGCCCCAACGCACCCAGCGCATGGACCAGGTGCGGGTGACCGGGCGGCAGCTGGGCCACCACGTCACGGGCGATGCCGACCGCCTCGTGCAGGTCCTCGGCGTCGAGCGACTTCAGGTGGCGCTCCAGGAGCCGGCGGCCCAGACCGTCCAGGGCGAAAAGCCGTGCGGGGGAACCGGCCGGGGCGCGCTTGACGGCACCGTGGATGAACCGGACCGGGTCCGCGTCCGCCAGGTTCCCGAACGGCCAGGTCGTCCCGGCGCGGGCCACGGCGCGGGACACCTCGTCGAGCCGGCCCGCGAACTGGGGATCGTATTCCCAGGTCGCGAGGACGGCGAGGCTGCCGCTCCCGATCGCGCTGACGAGCAGGGCCTCACGGGAGGGGGTCGTCGCGGCAAGCGTCACGGCCATCTCATGGAGCCGGAGGGTGTCCTCGGAGGCGTCCGGCGGCGGGGTGTGCTGCCGTCCCTCCGCCGCGATCAGGGCCGCGGCGCACAGGGCCGACCATTCGGCGGGACCGTCCGCGTTCGCCGGGTCCGGGCGGAGGGCAGGGTCGGCGGACGCGTAGGAGGCCGCCATCTCCGGAGGGACCGACGCCGGGTCGGCGGCCCACACCGGGAAGAGCAGCGCCCCGGCCATGGCCCCGTGAACGGCGCCGTGCTCCCCGGTGCCGGCGGCCATCGCTCGGAGGACACAGAGCCAGCCGGCCGCGTGCCGGGCCTCCATGTCGGTCTTCGGGTCGGTGGTCCGCAGCAGGCCCTGGAGTTCGGCATCCGTGCCGGGGCCGAACACCACGTCCGCGGCCACACCCCCGTCCGCCGTCACGGCCCGGCCGAGGCGCGCGTGCATCGCCCGCAGGAACCAGTCCCGGTCGTATCTCACCCCGCCACTCCCCCGTCACAGACGTCGACGGCGTATCAACAGGCTCTCAACTCTGCCTGAAATACGGCACACTTGGACCATGACCGCATCTCCCTACTTACCCCGGCTCGACAGGGCGGCAGCGGCGTTGTGCGCCCTGCTCGGCTCACCGGAGGACCTGCGGCTGCCCGGGGTCCGGGAGGCGGCCGAGCGTGCGCGCGACCTGCTGCGGTCGGGTGCGGACGCCGATGAACTCGCGGCCTGCTACCGCGACCTGGACACGGCGTTGCGCCGGAACGGGGACGCACGCGGGCTGCTCGGCGCGTCCAGGGGCGCGACGGCCCCCGGCATCGCACCCCACATCAAGGTGGCCGTCTGCCCCGGGGAGAACTCCTGCGCCCGCGTCGAACGGGCCCGCGACCTGCTCCCCGCCCCGTACTGCGCCGTCCACGGCACCCCCATGCGCAAGAGCCGCCTGGGCTCCGCACCGTGACCCCGCCCCCATGAGCTCCCCCTCACCCCCCTGGGCGATGAATTCCCTTCTCACCACCCTGGGCGGCAAACTCACCGAACGCTGGCTGAACCTGCTGGTCCTCCCCGGCGCCCTGTTCCTTGCCGCCACCGCCGTCGGCGCCACGCTGGGGCACCGCCACTGGCACGATGTCGACCGGCTGCGCACCGCCCTGGACGACCTCGCCGCCCGTCCCGCCCTGGACCGCACCGGCACCGCCGCGCTCCTGGTCGCCCTCGTCCTGCTCACCGCGACCGCGGCCTCACTCGCCGCGCAGTTCCTCGGCGGTGCGATCGAGCGGTGCTGGCTGCGCTTCGGCCGGGACCCGTTCTCGCGCGCCAGGACCGCGCGCCGGACCCGCCGGTGGCGGGAGAGGGACGCGAAGCTCACCGAGGCCATCGGACACGCCCACCGCACAGGCACCGGACCTGACGGCGCGGTGATGATTCCGGGCAGCGCTCTGGCGCGGATCCAGGCCCTCGCCGAGGCCCGCGACCGCATCGCGCTGCGCGAACCGGCCCGCCCCACCTGGTACGGCGACCGCATGCAGGCGGCGGCCGACCGCGTCGAGGCCGCCTACGGCGTGGACCTGGCCGTCCTCTGGCCGCGGCTGTGGCTGATCCTCCCCGAACCCGCCGTACGCCAGATCCAGTCGGCCCACGACTCCTTCAGCGCCGCCGCCCGCCTCGCCGCCTGGGCCGTCGGCTACGCCCTGCTCGCCTGCTGGTGGTGGCCGGCCGCGCTGGCCGCCGCCGGCTGCGCCGCGGTCGCCCGCTCGCGCGCCCGGACCGCCCTGGACTCCCTCGCGGGCCTCATCGAGGCCGCCGTCGACGTCCACGGCCGCGAGCTGGCCGCCCGGGTCGGCCTGATCGCGCCGGACGAGCCGGGACGGCTGGCCCGCGACACGGGGGACGGGATGTCGGAGGTGTTCAGGAAGGCCGAGTGACGACCGGGTGCGACCAGACGCGTCACCAGCCGCGCACCAGGCACGTACGGGTGGTACGGCGCGGGCACGGCCGGTTCCTGATGGAGGCCATGTGGATGTACTGCAATCCGCTGGTACGGCGGCTGAAGGC
>NZ_BAAAHG010000078.1:0-20002 GCF_039525155.1 Streptomyces thermoalcalitolerans
CGCCGACGAGGACCGGCGCGCCGCCCAGCGCGCCGCCGACGACGCCCGCCGCACCGCTCGCGCGCTGCGCGCCGAGCGCTCGGAGATCGCCGGCGCCCCCGACGACCTGCCCGAGACGGACGGGGAGGCACCGCAGGCGTCCCTGCCCGCCCTCCGCGAGGCGTACCGGGCCGCCTCCCAGGTGTACGAGAAGGTCGGCGTCGGCGCCGACCTGCGTGCCGAACAGGCCCGCGCGGAGAGCGACGAGAGCGCCGCCCGCGCCGAACTCGACCGCCTCAGCAACAAGGTCCGCACGCGCGCGGAGCAGCTCCTGCAGTCCCCCGACGGCTCCGACGGGCCGTCCCGGCAGGCCGCCGCCGCCCGCGCGGAGGAGCTGGTGCATCTGCTGGAGGCCCGGATGTCGTCCGCGAGCGAGCAGCTCGGCCGCCTGCGCGGCGAGGCCGAGCGGCACGCCCCCGAGAACGGCGAGGCGCACACCGAGCTGCCCGGGGAGCTGATCCCGCGCGACGCCGAGCACGCCCAGGCCCTGCTGCGCACGGCCAACGCCGAACTCGTCTCCCGCACCGAGGCGTTGGCCCAGGCCCGCGAGACGCACACCGAGCTGCTCCGGGCCCACCGCGCCGCCGAGGAGGCGGCGAGCGGCTTCGACGAGATCGCCGCCATGCTCCGCGACCTGCTGCGTGAGCACAACGGCGACGAGGAGCAGGAGGAGCCGGAGCCGTACCCGGGCAGCCTGGACGCGGCCCGCCGGGCGGCCGCCGAGGCCCGCCGGTCGCTGCGCGGCTGCGCCGCCGACCTGTCCGCGGCCGAGGCCGCCGTACGCGAGGCGAGCGACGTCCTCGTCCGGCACGCCAACTCCGTGCGCTACGAGCAGGTGCGCACCCCCGCCCGGCAGCAGATCCGCGAACTGCCCGCCTCCGCCCTGCCCGAGCACGCCCAGCGGTGGGCCGAGGCCTTCGCGCCCCGGCTCCGGGTGCTCACCGACGAGCTGGAGCAACTGGAGCGCAACCGGGACTCGATCGTGGACCGGCTGCGCGGGCTCGTCGAATCGGCGCTCGCCACGCTCAGATCCGCCCAGCGCCTCTCCCGCCTGCCCGAGGGCCTCGGCGAGTGGTCCGGGCAGGAGTTCCTGCGCATCCGCTTCGAGGAACCCGACCCGGCCACGCTCACCGAGCGCCTGGGCGAGGTCATCGACGAGGCGACCCGGGCCGCCGTGAAGAAGAACTCCGACCTGCGGCGCGACGGCATGTCCCTGCTGCTGCGCGGAGTCGCCGCGGCGCTGCAGCCCAAGGGCGTCGCCGTGGAGATCCTCAAACCGGATGCCGTGCTGCGCGCGGAGCGCGTCCCCGTCGGGCAGATGGGCGACGTCTTCTCCGGCGGCCAGCTGCTCACCGCGGCCATCGCCCTGTACTGCACCATGGCCGCCCTGAGGTCGAACGACCGCGGACGCGACAAGCACCGTCACGCCGGCACCCTGTTCCTGGACAACCCCATCGGGCGTGCCAACGCCACCTATCTGCTGGAACTCCAGCGGGCCGTGGCCGACGCCCTCGGCGTCCAGCTCCTGTACACCACCGGCCTGTTCGACACCACGGCCCTGGCGGAGTTCCCACTGGTCATCCGGCTGCGCAACGACGCCGACCTGAGGGCCGGGCTGAAGTACATCAGGGTGGAGGAGCACCTGCGCCCCGGCCTGCCGCAGCCGACTCCGGAGGGGGAGACCGTGCACGGCGAGATCACGGCGACCCGGATGTTCAAACGCCCGGCATGACCGCCACGGGCCGGCCGCGCCCCGGCCCGCCCCGGGTGGCCGCAGCTCTCCTGCGGCCACCCGCTTCCAGGAGCACGAGGCCTTCCAGGAGCACGAGGCCTCCCGGGAGCACGACACCTTTCGGGCGTGCGGCGGCTTCCAGGAGTGCGACGGCTTCAGCCTCTAGGAGTGCGACAGCTGTCCCGTGCCGCCCCGCCGGTGCATGCGCTCCCGCGCCCGCGCGGCGGCCCGCTCCTCCCGCCGGGCCCGGCGCCGCTCGCGGCGCAGGGCCCGCGCGGTGCTGCTCGGCACCGAGATCACGCCGTTGCGCTGGTTCCACACCTGGCGGGTCACCCAGACGTCGAGCACGGCCCAGGTGGCCACCACCGTGCTGACCACGCTGCTCAGGACCGTCGGAAACGCCAGCCAGGACTCGGCCAGGGTGCACAGGAAGGCCACCACGGCCTGGACCAGCGTCACGGCGATGATGAGCGTGTCCCGCACGGCCGCCTCCCGCACCGGATCGGGCAGCCTGCGCCGCCGCGCGGGCTCCTCGACCCACAACGGTGCGCGGGCGGGCCGCTCGGCCGGTCCGGCCGCGGCCGCCGAAGGCCCGTAGGCCTCCCGCCTTCCGCCGTCGGCCGCCGGGGTGTCGCGGTCCGGCACCTGTGGCGCCCGTCGCGCCGGTGCCGTACCGCCGTCGGCGGCTGTCCTGTGCCGCTCCGCCGTGCCCATCAACGTGTCACTCCCCACCGTCGGCAGACCGCACACTTTCGGTGCCCGAAGAACCGGTTCCCGGCGGCTGCCCGGCTTGTGCTGTTCTGTGCTGCCCGGGTGCGGGGTGCGGCTCCTGTGGCCGATTCCACCCCCGTGTCCCATCGAGTAGGACGCACAGAACGGCACGAAGATTCCCGGCTGGAGAAAAAACCGGTCAACCACCGGGAACAGCCGCCCCGTTGCGGAACTTCCGCCACCGCGGAGTTTCCCGCCGTCAGCAGCCGAAACGCCTGACACCTTGTCATCTCACTTATTCAGCGAGGAAGTTCAGTTGCGGACTACTCTTCGAGTTGACTGTGTGCCGGTAGTAGGCTCGCGCCGTTTATTGACGCACATGTGCACCCCCGACGACGGGGGTCGACCTGGGGGAGGCCATGCGCTTTCGCGGGAAGTCCATCCGCCGGAAGATCGTGGCGCTCCTGCTCGTGCCGTTGCTGTCCCTGACCGCGGTCTGGTCGTTCGCCACGGTGATCACCGGACACCAGGCGGCCCGGCTGTTCAGCGCCTCGTCCGTGGTGGAGAAGATCGTCCACCCCACCGAGGACACCGTCCGGGCCCTGCAGCGGGAACGCCGTCAGACCCTCGTCCATCTCGCCGACCCCCGTGCCTCGGACGGCCTCGCCGCGCTGCGGCGCAGCCGGGCCGCCACCGATGACGCCATCGCCAGGATCCGTGCGCACGCGAAGAACCCCGATGTACGGGACACGCTGGACGCGGACAGCGACGGACGCCTGACCGCCGTGCTGGACGCCTTCGAGGGCATCGACGCCCTGCGTCGCAGCGTCGAGGACCGCACCACCGGCCGCGCTCAGGCACTCGACCTCTACAACCGTCTGATCGACCCCTGTTACGTGCTGCTCGCCAACCTCCACATCGTCGACGACGTGGAGCTGGACAAGCAGTACCGCGCCCTGGTCAACCTCGCCCGGGCCCGCGAACTCCTCTCCCGCGAGGACGCGTTGCTCGGCTCCTCCTTGGTCGTCGGCACCCTCAGCCGTGCCGACGGCCGCCAGGTCTCCGACCTCGTCGCCCAGCGCACCATGCTGTACGAGGCCGGCCTTCCGCTGCTGCCCGCCTCCGACCGCGAGCGCTACGACCGCTTCTGGCAGAACGCCGCCTCCGCCCCGCTGCGCACGGCCGAACAGGCCGCCGTCGCCGCGGCCCCCGGCACGCCCCGGGGCGTCAGCGCGCAGAGCTGGGACACCGCGGCCAAGGACGTCCTCGACGAACTCGGCGCCCTCGACGACGAGGCCCACGACCGTTTCCAGGACCGGGTCCGTCCGGTCGCGATGGACGTCATGCTGCGGGCCGCCGTCGCGGGCGTCCTCGGCCTGCTCGCCGTACTGGTCTCGCTCGTGCTGTCGGTGCGCATCGGCCGCGGCCTCGTCCGCGACCTCAAGCAGCTCCGCCGGGAGGCCCATGAGGCCTCGGACGTCCGGCTGCCCAGTGTGATGCGCCGTCTGTCGGCGGGCGAACAGGTGGACGTGGAGACCGAGGTCCCCCGCCTGGAATACGACAAGAGCGAGATCGGCGAGGTCGGCCGGGCCCTCAACACCCTGCAGCGGGCCGCCGTCGAGGCCGCCGCCAAACAGGCGGAACTGCGTGCCGGAGTCTCCGAGGTCTTCGTCAACCTCGCCCGGCGCAGCCAGGTCCTGCTGCACAAACAGCTCACCCTCCTCGACGCCATGGAGCGCCGTACCGAGGACCCCGAGGAACTGGCCGACCTGTTCCGCCTCGACCACCTGACCACCCGGATGCGCCGGCACGCCGAGGGCCTGGTGATCCTCTCCGGTGCCGCCCCGTCCCGGCAGTGGCGCAAGCCCGTGCCGCTGATGGACGTCGTCCGCGCCGCCGTCGCGGAGATCGAGGACTACGAACGCATCGAGGTCCGCCGGCTGCCGCGGGTCGCCGTCATCGGGTCCGCCGTCGCCGACCTCACCCATCTCGTGGCCGAACTCCTGGAGAACGCCACGGTGTTCTCGCCGCCGCACACCGCGGTCCAGGTCCTCGGCGAACGGGTCGCCAACGGCTTCACCCTGGAGATCCACGACCGGGGCCTGGGCATGACCGCCGAAGCCCTGCTGGACGCCAATCTGAAGCTCGCCGAGACGCCGGAGTTCGAACTCTCCGACACCGACCGGCTCGGACTGTTCGTGGTCAGCCGGCTCGCCCGGCGGCAGAAGGTCCGGGTCTCGCTCCAGCCGTCCCCGTACGGCGGCATCACCGCGGTGGTGTTCCTCCCCGACGCCCTGCTGACCGACGACGTTCCGGACACCAACGGGGCCGGTTTCCGTCTCGACCGGGAACGGCCCGCGCGGAAGGCCGGCCGGGAGGAGGGCCACGGGACAGCCCTCTCCCGGGCATCCGCGGGGCTCGAGGGACTGCCCGCCTCGGTCCTGGACGGACCGGTGGAGCTGGAGGCCCCCATCGACCTGGACGCCGTCGAGAACTTCCCGGGCGTGCTCGACACGGTCGTGCTCGACAGGAAGGACGGCGAACGCGGAGGGTTGTTCCGCTCGCACCGGATGCCGGACCGGCGGGAGGCGGACGACGACGTGTCCCGCTTCCCGGCCGAGCCCCGGCCGGGCCCCGGCCTGCGCGGCGTCCCGGAGAGCGGACGCGCCGACGACGCCGGTGAGGACGGGAGCGGGAACCCGGCCCCGCTGCCACGGCGCCGTACCCCCAAGCTGGTCAGTTCCCATGGACGCCCGGTCACCGGGCACCGCTCCCGACGCGAGGCGGCCGACACCGAGGACCGGGGGAGCCGAGGCCGGCCCGCACGCGAGCCGGTGCCCCCGCCGTCGGCCCACCGGGGCGAGCCTTCGTCCGGACCGGCCACCGCCGCGGCCGGCCCCCCAGGCGGACACGACATCCCACCGGCATCCCCGGCCACGACCGGGGAACACCCGCAGGCTCCCGCACTTCCGCGGCGCATCCGCCGCACCGCACACACCACCGGCGGCCCGGACGACACCGGGCACAGCCCCGCCGACGCGCCCGACGCTCCCGCACCCGGTCCGGACGCGCTGCCCCGGCGGGTACGGCAGGCCCGCCTCGCCCCGCAGCCGAGACAGAGCCCCGAGCGGCGCGCCGAGGAAAGTCCCGTATCCGTCGCGCGCGACGCCGACGAGATCCGCAGCCGTATGGCCTCGCTCCAGCGCGGCTGGCAGCGCGGCCGTGGGGAGAACACCGCGGGCGACAGGACCCCGGACGGCGGCACAGCACAGGAAACCACCGCACAGGAAACCACCGCACAGGAAACCACCGCGCAGGAAACCACCGCGCAGGAAACGACCGCACAAGGAAAGACCTCACAAGGAAAGACCGCACAAGAAACGATCAGGGGGGACGGTCGATGACCGCACCGAAGACGACCAGCCACACCGTGACCGACAAGGCGAAGCTGAACTGGCTCCTCGACGACCTCGTGGACCGGGTCGCCGGCGTCCGCAAGGCCGTCATTCTGTCCCGGGACGGTCTGCCCACCGGTGTGTCCAAGGACCTGCCCCGGGAGGACAGCGAGCATCTGGCCGCCGTGGCCTCGGGCTTCCACAGCCTCGCCAAGGGCGTGGGCCGGCACTTCGAGGCGGGCGGCGTCCGGCAGACCGTCATCGAACTGGACGCGGCCTTCCTGTTCGTCACCGCCGCCGGCGACGGCAGCTGCCTGGCCGTCCTGGCCGACGCCGACTCCGACATCGGCCAGGTGGGATACGAGATGACCCTCCTCGTCAAGCGGGTCGGTGAGCATCTGGGCACCGCTCCGCGCACCGATGCGCCCTCCGGCGGGTAGTGGGAAGGACATGAGCGCAGACGGTCGGGAAGCAAACCACTGGTTCGACGACGAGGCCGGGCCGGTGGTCCGGCCCTACGCCATGACACGCGGCCGTACCAGCCATGCGGCCCAGCACCGCATGGATCTGATCGCGGTGGTCGTCGCGGAACCCGGCGGGGGCGACCCGGAGGCGGACCACGCGCTGTCGCCGGAGCACGTGGACATCGTCGAGCGGTGCCGCGACGCCCCGCGGTCGGTCGCCGAACTCGCCGCGGGACTCGACCTGCCCGTCGGCGTGGTACGCGTTCTGATCGGCGACCTCGTGGACGGGGAGTACGTTCGTGTGAGGCGCCCCGTGCCTCCGGCGCAGCTGCCGGACGAGAGCATCCTGCGCGATGTGATCAACGGTCTGCGGGCGCTGTGAGCGGTGGGGAAGCGGAGTGATGAGATGACAGGCTGGCAGTTCTGGGTCGACCGGGGCGGCACATTCACCGACATCGTCGCGCGCCGCCCGGACGGCCGTCTGGTCACGCACAAACTGCTGTCCGACGACCCCGCGCGGTACGCCGACGCGGCCGTCGCGGGCATCCGCGCCCTCCTGGACGGCTCCGACGCCCCCGTGGAGTCGGTCCGCATGGGCACCACCGTGGCCACCAACGCCCTGCTGGAGCGGACCGGCGAGCGGACCGTCCTCGTCATCACCCGCGGCTTCCGCGACGCCCTGCGCATCGCCTACCAGAACCGTCCGCACCTCTTCGCCCGCCGCATCGAACTGCCCGAGCTGCTGTACGAACGGGTGCTCGAGGTCGACGAGCGCATCGCCGCCGACGGCACCGTCCTGCGCGCTCCCGACCTCGACGCCCTCGCCGGCCCTCTCCAGCAGGCGTACGACGACGGAATCCGCGCCGTCGCCGTGGTCTGCCTGCACAGCTATCTGCACCCCGCGCACGAGCGGGCCGTCGGCGAGCTGGCCGCCCGCATCGGCTTCCCGCAGATCTCGCTGTCCAGCGAGGTCAGTCCGCTGATGAGGCTCGTCCCCCGGGGGGACACCGCGGTCGTCGACGCCTATCTGTCGCCCGTGCTGCGCCGCTACATCGAGCACGTCGGCGACGAACTCGACGGCGTACGGCTGATGTTCATGCAGTCCAACGGCGGGCTCGCCGGGGCCGGGCAGTTCCGCGGCAAGGACGCCATCCTGTCCGGGCCCGCGGGCGGCATCGTCGGCATGGCGCGCATGTCCCGGCTCGCCGGCTTCGACCGGGTCATCGGCTTCGACATGGGCGGCACCTCCACGGACGTCTCCCACTACGCGGGCGAGTACGAACGTGTCTTCACCACGCAGATCGCGGGCGTGCGGCTGCGCGCCCCCATGCTGGACATCCACACCGTGGCCGCCGGCGGCGGCTCGGTCCTGCACTTCGACGGCTCCCGCTACCGCGTCGGCCCGGACTCGGCGGGCGCCGACCCCGGGCCCGCGTGCTACCGCGGCGGCGGTCCGCTCACCGTCACCGACGCCAATGTGATGCTCGGCCGCATCCAGCCCGCCCACTTCCCCAAGGTGTTCGGCCCCGGAGGCGACCAGCCCCTCGACGACGCACTCGTCCGCGAGCGCTTCACCGCCCTCGCCCGCGAGATCCGCGAGCAGACGGGCGACGACCGCACTCCCGAGCAGGTCGCCGAGGGCTATCTGCAGATCGCCGTCGCCAACATCGCCAACGCCGTCAAGCGGATCTCCGTGCAGAAGGGCCACGACGTCACCCGGTACGCCCTGACCACCTTCGGCGGCGCCGGCGGGCAGCACGCCTGCATGGTCGCCGACTCGCTCGGCATCCGCACCGTCCTCGTGCCGCCCATGGCGGGCGTCCTCTCCGCGCTCGGCATCGGCCTCGCCGACACCACGGCCATGCGGGAGCAGTCCGTGGAGGCGCCCCTGGAGCCCGAGGCCATGCCGGGCGTGCTGAAGACCGTCGACGACCTGGAGGCCGCCGCCCGCGCGGAATTGCTCGCCGAGGACGTTCCCGAGGAGCACATCCGCGTCACCCGCCGCGCCCATCTCCGCTACGACGGCACGGACACCCCCCTCACCGTCGAGCTGGCCGATCCCGTCGCCATGCGGCGGGCCTTCGAGGAGCGCCACCGCGCCACGTACTCCTTCACCCTCGACCGCCCGATCGTCGTCGAGGCCCTCTCCGTGGAGGCCACCGGCATCACGGAACTCCCCGATCTGTCCGCCCATGTCCCGCACCGGGCCGACCGCGCGGACCGTTCCGCCGCCCCGGAGACCGTCCGTCTGCACACCGGCGGAGCCTGGCGCGACGTCCCTCTGCACCGCCGCGAGGACCTGCTCCTCGGCGACACCGTCACCGGCCCCGCGATCATCACGGAGGCCAATGCGACGACCGTCGTCGACGACGGCTGGCGGGCCGCGGTGACCGAGCACGGGCATCTGCTCCTGGAACGCGTGACGGCCGTGCGGAGCGCCGAAGTCGACACAGAGGTCGACCCGGTCATGCTGGAGGTGTTCAACAACCTCTTCATGTCCATCGCCGAGCAGATGGGCGCCCGCCTGGAGTCCACGGCCCAGTCGGTCAACATCAAGGAACGCCTCGACTTCTCCTGCGCCCTGTTCGACCCGGACGGAAACCTGGTGGCCAACGCCCCGCACATCCCCGTGCACCTGGGCTCGATGAGCACCAGCGTCAAGGAGGTCATCCGGCGCCGCGGCTCCCGGATGCGGCCGGGGGACGCCTACGCGGTCAACGACCCCTACCACGGCGGCACGCACCTGCCGGACGTCACCGTCATCACCCCGGTCTTCGACGCACAGGGCGAGCGCGTCCTGTTCTACGTCGCCTCCCGCGGCCACCACGCCGAGATCGGCGGGATCGCGCCGGGCTCCATGCCGGCGCACAGCCGCACCATCGAGGAGGAGGGCGTGCTCTTCGACAACTGGCTGCTGGCCGAGAACGGCCGGATGCGCGAGGAGGAGACCCTCCGCCTCCTGACCGGCGCGAAGCACCCCTCCCGCAATCCCGGGACCAACCTCGCCGACCTGCGTGCCCAGATCGCCGCCAACCAGAAGGGCGTGGACGAGGTCGCGCGCATGATCGACGAGTTCGGTCTCGACGTCGTCCAGGCCTACATGCGGCACGTCCAGGACAACGCCGAGGAGGCCGTCCGCCGGGTCATCGACGCGCTGGACGACGGGGAGTACGCCTACGAGACCGACTCGGGAGCCGTCATCCGGGTCCGCGTCCGGGTGGACCGCGAACAGCGGTCGGCGACGATCGACTTCACCGGCACCTCCGCGCAGCTCGCGACCAACTTCAACGCCCCGTTCTCCGTGGTCAACGCGGCCGTGCTGTACGTCTTCCGCACCCTGGTCGCCGACGACATCCCGCTCAACGACGGCTGTCTGCGCCCCCTGAAGATCGTCGTGCCGCCCGGCTCCATGCTCTCTCCCGAGCCGCCGGCCGCGGTCGTCGCGGGCAATGTCGAGACCTCCCAGGCGATCACCGGAGCGCTGTACGCGGCGCTCGGCGTCCAGGCGGAGGGCTCGGGGACGATGAACAACATCACCTTCGGCAACGAACGCCATCAGTACTACGAGACCGTCGCCTCCGGCTCCGGCGCGGGCGACGGCTTCCCCGGCGAGAGCGTCGTCCAGACGCACATGACCAACTCCCGGCTCACCGACCCCGAGGTCCTCGAGTGGCGGCTGCCCGTGCGGCTGGAGGAGTTCGCGATCCGCCGCGGCAGCGGCGGCGCCGGCCGGTGGCGCGGCGGGGACGGCGCGGTACGGCGGATCCGCTTCCTCGAGGCCATGACCGTCTCCACGCTCTCCCAGCACCGCAGGGTCCCGCCCTACGGCATGGCGGGCGGCGAGCCCGGCGCGCTGGGCGCGAGCCGGGTGGAGCGCGCGGACGGCACGGTCGTCGCACTCGGCGGAAGCGACTCGGCCGATGTCGCCCCCGGCGACGTGCTCGTCGTCGAAACGCCCGGCGGCGGAGGGTACGGCCCACCGCCGTCCGGACCCCGGGGAACGGAAGAGGAGACCGAATGACCTCCGGCCGTCCCGAGCACGGCAGGCCCCCGGCCGAGCCGGTCATGCTCAAGATCCTGGTGGCCGGCGGTTTCGGCGTGGGCAAGACGACCCTCGTCGGCGCGGTCAGCGAGATCAGACCGCTGCGCACCGAGGAACCGCTCACCGAGGCCGGGCGGCCGGTCGACGATCCCGGCGGCGTGGAGGGCAAGCACACCACCACCGTGGCCATGGACTTCGGCCGCGTCACGCTGCGCGAGGACCTGGTGCTGTATCTCTTCGGGGTGCCCGGGCAGGAGCGGTTCTGGTTCCTGTGGGACGAGCTGGCCGAGGGAGCGCTCGGCACGGTCGTGCTGGCCGACACCCGGCGCCTGGAGGACTGCTTCGCCGCCGTCGACCACGTCGAGCGGCGCTCCGTGCCCTTCCTCGTAGCCGTCAACTGCTTCGAGGGAGCCGCCCGCTATCCCGAGGAGACCGTCCGCCGGGCCCTCGACCTCGACGACGGCGTCCCGCTGCTGATGTGCGACGCCCGCGACCGCGAGTCGGTCAAGGAGGTCCTCGTCGAGGTCGTCCAGCATGCGATGACCCAGGCCGCGGACCGCCGGCAGGCCGTCGCCACCTGAGCCCGTGCGCCGGCCCGTACCCCGCCGACCGGGCCGGGGGACCCCATCGGCCGGGGCGCGTGCCGCGGCCGCGGCACGCGCCGGCGCACGGCACACGCGCGTGGGGCTGCTGCGCGGACCGGGAACCGGGCGGGGGGAGCCCGTCGAGCGGCACGGCACACGCGCGTGTGCCTGTCGTGCCGTACCTACTCCGTGTCGTCCTCCACCCAGCCGAAGCTCCTCTCCACGGCCTTGCGCCAGTTGCGGTACTCGCGGTCACGGACCGACGCCTCCATGGACGGAGTCCACTCGGCGTCCTTCTTCCAGTGCGACTTCAGCTCGTCGAGGTCGTTCCACACCCCGGTGGCGAGCCCGGCCGCGTAGGCGGCGCCCAGGCAGGTGGTCTCGGAGACCCGGGGGCGGATCACCGGCACGTCGAGCACATCCGCCTGGTGCTGCATGAGCAGGTTGTTCTTCGTCATGCCGCCGTCGACCTTCAGGCTCGTCAGCCGCACCCCGGAGTCCTGGTACATCGCGTCCACGACCTCGCGCGTCTGCCAGCTGGTCGCCTCCAGCACCGCCCGCGCGAGATGCGCCTTCGTGACGTACCGGGTCAGACCGGTGATCACCCCTCGTGCATCCGAGCGCCAGTACGGCGCGAACAGGCCGGAGAACGCGGGCACGATGTAGGCGCCGCCGTTGTTCTCGACGCTCGCCGCCAGGGGCTCGATCTCGTCCGCCGTACGGATGATGCCGAGCTGGTCGCGGAACCACTGCACCAGCGCACCCGTGATGGCGATGGAGCCCTCCAGACAGTAGACCGGCGCCTCCTCACCGATCTTGTAGCCCATGGTGGTGAGCAGGCCGCTCTTCGAGGGCACCGGGCGGTTGCCCGTGTTCAGCAGCAGGAAACTGCCGGTGCCGTAGGTGTTCTTCGCGTCGCCCACCTCATAGCAGGCCTGCCCGAACACGGCTGCCTGCTGGTCGCCCAGGGCGGACGCCACCGGCACACCGGCGAGCTGGCCGACGGCGGTCCCGTACACCTCGGAGGAGGACCTGATCTCGGGCAGCATCGTTTCGGGGATGTTCATGGCGGACAGGACGGACTGGTCCCACTGGAGGGTCTGGAGGTTCATCAGCATGGTGCGGCCGGCGTTGGTGACGTCGGTGACGTGCCGGCCGCCCTCGGTGCCGCCGGTGAGGTTCCAGATGAGCCAGGAGTCGATCGTGCCGAAGGCGATCTCGCCGCGCTCGGCGCGGTCGCGCAGGCCGGGCACGTTCTCCAGCAGCCACAGCGCCTTGGGGCCGGAGAAGTAGCTGGCGAGCGGCAGGCCGGTCTGCTCGCGGAAACGATCCTGCCCTTCGGCGCCGCCCAGTTCGTTGCACAGTGCGGCGGTACGGGTGTCCTGCCAGACGATCGCGTTGTGCACGGGCTTGCCGGTGGTGCGGTCCCACAGGACCGTCGTCTCGCGCTGGTTGGTGATGCCGAGGGCGCTGAGCTGGTCGGCGCGCAGTCCGGCCTTGGCGATCGCCCCCGCCACCACCGCCTGCACCCTCGACCAGATCTCGGTGGCGTCGTGCTCCACCCAGCCCGGCTTGGGGAAGATCTGCCGGTGTTCGCGCTGATCGACGGCGACGATGGAGCCGCTGTGGTCGAAGATGATGCAGCGGCTGGAGGTGGTGCCCTGGTCGATGGCAGCGACGTATTTCTCGGCCTTCCCGGCTTTCCCGGCCTTCCCGGCGTTGTCCGTCATGGCTACCCCTTGGGGAGTGGAGAAGCGGCCGAGGGCCGGGACACGTCATCCCCTGGGCCCTCACTGGTATCAGTTTGTCCCACATTGGCATGAAAGAGCGCGCTGTGAGTGACGGGTGGCCCCCTGCGGGAGGAAGCCGCGGCGGCCGTCGCCCCATCGCCGGACGGCCGCGTCCGTGCCGCTGCGGCAGTCCCGGGCCGGTGTCCTCGGCGGCCGCAGGGCGCCGCGACCGGCACGGAAAGTGTTCATGCGTGCACAGAGAGCGTCAAGGGTCCTGTCGGGCGCCGAGTGGAACGCCCCCGTGCGCCGGCGGGACCCGGCTGTCCCAGGAAGGCCGCACAGCGGCGAGATCCAGCCATAGTCGCGGGCGCCCCGACGCCCCACGAACGTCGGACTCCAGGCCCTGACACCCTTCCCGGCCCCGGCGGAGAGAGACCGAGCCCAACCGAAGGGTGACAGACGGGAGACGCCCCTGTGCTGATCGGATGCAGTCCGCTACAGTCCGCGCGTGTCCGAAAATCAACACTCGACCGCCCGCTCCATACCCCGCCCCCAACCCCATTCCCACTGTTCGAGCTGCGGAGCGGCCTACGGAGAGAGCGTCTCCGGCTGGCCCCGGACCTGCCCGGCCTGCGGCACCGTCGCCTACCGCAACCCGCTGCCGGTCGCGGTGGCCCTCCAGCCCGTGTACGACACCAAGGGCACCACCCTGGTCGTCGTCACCCGCGCCATCGCCCCCGCGCGCGGAGGCACGGCCCTGCCGGGCGGCTACATCGGCGACCGTGAGGACTGGCGACGGGCCGTCGTCCGCGAGCTGAGGGAGGAGACCGGCATTGAGGCGGCCGCCCGCGATGTACGGCTCGTCGACGCGATGAGCTCGCCCGACGGCCATCTGCTGCTCTTCGGGCTGCTGCCGGAACGCCCCGTCAAGGGCCTGCCGCAGCCCGATGCCACCGACGAGACGGAAGGCTGGCACCTGCTGCGCAGGCCCGCCGAACTCGCCTTCCCGCTGCACACGCTGGCCGTCCGCGCCTGGTTCGAGGGCCGGTACATCTGACGTCAGCCCTCGGCCGTCCTCCGTACACGCAGCGGGTGGGGCGGCTCGCCCACGCCGTCCTTCCGGGCGAGCCCGACGACCACCCGCCCGCCCCGCAGGCGGGTGGTGCAGCGCCCGGTCTCCGGCTCCTCCCAGCCGCCGTCCTTGTCCGGCGCCGGCACCGCCCCGGACCCGGCCCCGCCTCTCACGCACCGCACACCGGGCACCCGCGCGCGTTCCACCCCGCGCGGCGGCAGCCCCCTGGCGTCGACACGCCGTCCGCGCCAGGCGGCGTGTACGATCCGCAGCCCCTGAGCCGCCCTCACCGAACCGACCGCCCCCACCGAACCACCAGGCCGCGACCGCCCATGCCGCTCAGCCTGCCTGCCGTCGGCGGCTGTCCGCGGACGCCGCGTTCAGCCGCCGTTCACCCATGCCGCGACTCACCCATGCCGCGACCACATCCCCGCCGCGTGGACTATGTGGAGTGACCCCTGGTGCAGAAGTCGATCACATGGCATCGTCCGTGTCAGCCGCGTCACGCGCACACCCAGCACGTGCGCGGACCGACGCACACGACGCGTACAGTCCGGGAGCAACCCATGTCGACCGTGAACCCTCCGCCCCTCTGGCAGCCCGATCCGCAGCGGATCGCCCAGGCACAGATCACGAAGTTCCAGGCCTGGGCGGCCGAGCACCACGGAGCCCCGGCCGAGGGCGGCTATGCGGCACTGCACCGCTGGTCCGTCGAGGAACTGGACACCTTCTGGAAGGCCGTGGCGGAGTGGTTCGACGTACGGTTCGCCACGCCCTGTACGCGTGTGCTGGGCGACCGCTCGATGCCCGGCGCCCAGTGGTTCCAGGGGGCGACCCTGAACTACGCCGAGCACGCCCTGCGCGCGGCCGCCGACCGTGCCGACGAACCCGCCCTGCTGCACGTCGACGAGACACACGAACCACGCCCGGTGACCTGGTCCGAGCTGCGCCGCCAGGTGGGCTCCCTGGCCGCCGAACTGCGCGCCCTGGGCGTACGCCCGGGAGACCGGGTCAGCGGCTATCTGCCGAACATCCCCCAGGCCGTCGTCGCCCTCCTGGCCACGGCCGCCGTGGGCGCCGTCTGGACGTCCTGCGCCCCCGACTTCGGCGCCCGCAGCGTCCTGGACCGCTTCCAGCAGGTGGAACCGGTCGTCCTGTTCGCCGTCGACGGCTACCGCTACGGCGGCAAGGAGCACGACCGCCGCGACATCGTCGCGGAACTGCGCCGCGAACTGCCCCCCCTGCGCGCGGTCGTCCACATCCCGCTGCTGGGCACCGATGCCCCCGAGGGCGCCCTGAACTGGGCCGACCTGACCTCCGCCGACGTGGACCCCGTCTTCGAGCAGGTGCCCTTCGAGCACCCCCTGTGGGTGCTGTACTCCTCCGGCACCACCGGCCTGCCCAAGGCCATCGTGCAGTCCCAGGGCGGCATCCTGGTCGAGCACCTCAAACAGCTCGGCCTGCACTGCGACCTCGGCCCCCGGGACCGCTTCTTCTGGTACACGTCGACCGGCTGGATGATGTGGAACTTCCTCGTCTCCGGCCTGCTGACCGGAACGACGATCGTCCTGTACGACGGCAGCCCCGGATACCCCGGCACGGGAGCCCAGTGGCGGGTCGCCGAGCGCACCGGAACCACCCTGTTCGGCACCTCTGCCGCCTATGTGATGGCCTGCCGCAAGGCGGGGGTGCACCCCTCGCGCGACTTCGACCTCTCCCGGGTGCAGTGCGTCGCGACGACCGGATCGCCGCTGCCGCCGGACGGATTCCGCTGGCTGCACGACGAGGTCCGCGACGACCTGTGGATCGCCTCCGTCAGCGGAGGCACGGACGTGTGCTCCTGCTTCGCGGGGGCCGTACCGACCCTCCCGGTCCACGTCGGCGAACTCCAGGCCCCCTGCCTCGGCACCGACCTGCAGTCGTGGGACCCCAGTGGCGCACCGCTGGTCGACGAGGTCGGCGAACTCGTGGTCACCAACCCCATGCCGTCGATGCCGATCTACTTCTGGAACGACCCCGACGGCAGCCGCTACCGCGACAGCTACTTCACCATGTACCCCGGGGTGTGGCGCCACGGCGACTGGATCACGCTGACCTCCCGCGGCTCGGTGATCATCCACGGCCGTTCCGACTCCACGCTCAACCGCCAGGGCGTGCGGATGGGCTCCGCCGACATCTACGAAGCCGTCGAACGCCTCCCCGAGATCAAGGAGTCCCTGGTCATCGGCGTCGAACAGCCCGACGGCGGCTACTGGATGCCCCTCTTCGTGCACCTGGCCCCCGGAGCCGTCCTCGACGACGCGCTGCTGGACCGCATCAAACGGACCATCCGCGAACAGCTCTCCCCGCGGCACGTTCCCGACGAGGTCATCGAAGTGCCCGGCATTCCGCACACCCTCACCGGCAAGCGCATCGAGGTCCCGGTCAAACGCCTTCTGCAGGGCACCCCGCTGGACAAGGCGGTCAACCCCGGCTCGGTCGACAACCTCGATCTGCTGCGCTTCTACGAGGACCTGGCCCGCAAACGCGCCTGAGCGGCCCGGTCACCCGGCACGGCCGGCCTCGGGCCCCACCGTCGTATCCGGTGAGGCCCGAGGCCGGCCCCGTTGTCAGTACCCCCGATTACTGTGAGTGAGCACCGAACGACTGTGCACACAGGGGGAAGACATGGCGCACACCGGCCACCGAACCATGCAACGCGTCCTGCGCAGGGAAATCGCCGGCACCATCGGCCTGCTCACCGACGACCGGGACTTCCGCGCCATGCAGCGCTACCGCAGCTTCACCTTCGACGACCACACCACCTATCTGCGGCAGGTCGAGACGCTCCTCAGAACCGTCGCCGAGCAGGGCGGCCACACCACGATCGCCCTCTTCGACCCCGAGGAATACGCCGAGTACTGCGCGCGGACCGGCCTCGACCCCGACATGCCGTCCAGCCGCGCCCGCTACACCGCCGAACTCGCCGTCACCGGCCCCACTCTCCCCTACGACGGAAGGCCCCTCGCGGAACTCGTCCCCGACCTCGTCGACGAGGCCGTCCGCCAGGCCACCTGGGAGTACACCTCCACCCTCCTCGCCCGGCTCGGTCCCTGCGCCGGCTGCGGCGAGAACATCGGCCGCGCGGCGTTCATCCGTGCCGCGGACCTCCTCGTCCGCATCCTCGACACGGCCCCGCCGGGAAACCGGCACCTGGTGTGCAGCGTCACCGGCACCGCCGGACCCCTGACCGCCGTCCTCCACGCCGACGACGCCGATGACGCCGATGACGAGGATGCCGCCGGCCCACCACGCCTCGACGAGGCCGAAGCCCTCGAATTCACCACGGTCCTCGCCCTCGGCATCGCCACCGGCGGCCCCGGCGGACTCGTCATGCGCACCACCGCCCCCGGCACCTGCGACCGCGTCTACGGCTGGCGCCTGCGCGCGGGCGGCCTCGTCCCCCTCACCGCGGGCGAGGTCTTCGACGCCTACTGCACCGACATCGACACCGGCGATCCGATCGCCCCGGAATCCGGGGTCGACTACAGCGAGCCGCCCGACCTCGGAGACGAAGGACCGGCCGTGCGGCACCACCCCTGAACGACCGCACGCACAAAACGCCCGAGGGGCGCCCACCCGCAAGGGAAGCGCCCCTCGGCAAGCCGCCGCCGGACCGCGGCCGCGTCACTCCCCGGACAGCACCGCCCGCGCCGCCTCGCGCGCCCCCTCGGCGGTGTCCGCGGCCCGTGCCGCGGCCGCCGCACGCTCGCACTGCGTCAACGTGTGCTTCGCCAGCTCCGCCCGTACATGAGGAAGCGACGCCGCACCCATGGACAGGGAGGTGACCCCCAGCCCCGTCAGCACACAGGCCAGCAGCGGATCGGACGCGGCCTCGCCGCAGACACCGCAGCTCTTGCCCTCGGCCTTCGCCGCCTCGGCGGCCATCGCGACCAGATCCAGCAGCGCGGGCTGCCACGGATCCTGCAGCCGGGACACCGCACCCACCTGCCGGTCGGCCGCGAAGGTGTACTGCGCGAGGTCATTGGTCCCCAGCGACAGGAACTCGACCTCCTGCAGCACCGAACGGGCCCGCAGCGCGGCGGACGGAATCTCCACCATCGCACCGACCTTCGCCCGCAGTCCCGCCGCACGGCACGCGTCCGCGAACGCCTTGGCATCCGCCCGGTCCGCCACCATCGGAGCCATCACCTCGAGGTGGACCGGCAGGCCCTCGGCCGCCTTGGCGAGCGCGGACAGCTGGGTGCGCAGCACCTCGGGGTGATCGAGCAGCGTCCGCAGGCCCCGCACACCAAGAGCGGGGTTCGGCTCGTCGGCCGGCGTCAGGAACTCCAGCGGCTTGTCCGCACCCGCGTCCAGCACGCGTACGACCACCCGGCTCTCCGGAAAGGCCTCCAGAACCTGCCGATAGGCCTCGACCTGCTTCTCCTCGGACGGTGCGTTCTTGTGGTCGTCCAGGAACAGGAACTCGGTCCGGAACAGCCCGACACCCTCGGCACCGGCCTCCACGGCTGCCGCCACATCCGCAGGACCACCGATGTTCGCCAGCAGCGGCACCCGGTGGCCGTCGGAGGTGGCGCCCGGACCGACCGAGGCGGCCAGCGCGGCCTTGCGCTCGGCGGCCACGGCCTCCAGCTGCGCCTTCCTCTCGTCACTGGGGTTCACGAAGATCTCGCCGGTGCTTCCGTCCACGGCGATCACCGTGCCCTCGGCCAGCTCGACGGCGCCGGGCAGCGCCACCACGGCCGGTACGCCCAGCGCCCGCGCCAGAATCGCACTGTGGCTGGTCGGCCCGCCCTCCTCGGTGACGAAGCCGAGGACGAGGGCCGGATCCAGCAGCGCCGTGTCCGCCGGCGCCAGGTCGCGGGCGACCAGGACGTACGGCTCGTCGCTGTCCGGCACACCCGGCATCGGCACGCCGAGCAGACGAGCGACGATACGGTTCCGCACATCGTCCAGGTCGGCCACCCGGCCCGCGAAGTACTCGCCCGCACCGGCCAGCATCTCCCGGTAGGCGGCGAGCGCGTCGTACACCGCGCGCTCGGCCGTACTGCCGGCGGCGACACGCCGCTCGACATCGGCGATCAGCTCCGGATCCCGCGCCATCATGGCCTGCGCCTCGAGCACCGCCTGGGCCTCGCCCCCCGCCAGATTGCCGCGCGCCATGAGGTCGGCCGCCACGGCCTCCACGGCCTGACGGGCACGCCCCTGCTCACGCTCCACCTCATCCGCCGGGATCTGCTTCACGGGCGGTTCCAGCACCGCCGTCCCCATGTGCCGAACCTCGCCGATCGCCACTCCGTGGCTCACACCGACGCCTCGCAGCGTTGTCTCCATCTCACCCGTCTCCGATAGTGCGGCGGGTCCCGCCGCGATGGTTGTTCCGTATGCGGTCTCTCAAGAGGGGCGGCGGTGTCACTTCCAGGTGAAGAGACTGTCGCCCACCTTGACCTCGCCCTCGTCGCGGAGGTCGGAGAGGGCATCCGCGGTGGCTTCCAGGGCCACGACCGGGCACACGGGGGACTTGCCGGCGGCTTCGACGGCGGCGGGATTCCAGCGCACCACGGCCTGGCCGCGTGTCACCGTGTCGCCCTTGCTCACCAGCAGCTCGAAGCCCTCGCCGTTGAGCTGCACGGTGTCGATACCGAGATGGGTGAGTACCCCGTGTCCCTGCTCGTCGACGACGACGAAGGCGTGCGGGTGCAGGGAGAGCACGACTCCGTCCACGGGAGCCACGGCGTCGGTGGGCTCGCGTACGGGGTCGATCGCCGTGCCCGGGCCGACCATGGCCCCGGAGAAGACGGGGTCCGGTACTGCCGCCAGCCCGATGGCACGTCCTGCGAGCGGGGACGTCACGGTGGTCATGGGAAGCCTCCCAGGGTGGAGATTCATGTGTGCCGTCACGGCACTGTCTGTCCCGGACGGCGCGGTAGCAGCAGGGTATGCCACTGTGGTCTAGACCACCAAACCAATTGATTTGCACCCGCTCCTGGGGCCCATGTACAGTCGTATGCCTGTCTGGGGGTGAGCGACGCCCTGACGTGTGCCCACTCAGCAGCATCCAACTCGTCAGTCCCTTCTCTCCGGACTTCTTTCGTCCTGCCCGCAGGGTGGTGGTCAGAGGGGTCGGAAAAGCCTGATAGAGTCGGAAACACCGAAGGGAAGCGCCCGGAGGAAAGCCCTGTGGGGGTGAGTACGAAGGAAGCGTCCGTTCCTTGAGAACTCAACAGCGT
>NZ_BAAAHG010000079.1:0-14875 GCF_039525155.1 Streptomyces thermoalcalitolerans
GAGCCGCCGCGGCCCTGGCGCTGCTGCGGCGGGCGTCCGCCGCGCCGGCCGCGCTCACCGCCACCGCCCTGCCGGTCCTGCGACACCGCCTCGTCGTCCAGGCGCAGGGTCAGCGAGATCCGCTTGCGCGGAATGTCGACGTCCAGCACCTTCACCTTGACGATGTCCCCCGGCTTGACGACGTCCCGCGGGTCCTTGACGAACGTCCGCGACATCGCCGAGACATGCACCAGACCGTCCTGGTGGACGCCGATGTCCACGAAAGCGCCGAACGCGGCCACATTCGTCACGACGCCCTCCAGGATCATCCCGGGCGACAGGTCGGAGATCTTCTCGACGCCCTCCTTGAAGGCGGCCGTCCGGAACGCCGGCCGCGGGTCGCGCCCCGGCTTCTCCAGCTCCTTGAGGATGTCGGTGACGGTCGGCAGACCGAAGGTGTCGTCCACGAAGTCGGCCGGGTTCAGCGAGCGCAGCACGCTCGTGTTGCCGATGAGGGCGGCCACCTCCTGACCGGTGGTCTTCACCATCCGGCGGACGACGGGATACGCCTCCGGGTGCACGCTGGAGGCGTCCAGCGGGTCGTCGCCGCCGCGGATGCGCAGAAAGCCCGCGCACTGCTCGAACGCCTTCGGACCGAGCCGCGGGACGTTCCTCAACTGCGCCCGTGACGTGAACGGCCCGTTGGCGTCCCGGTACGCCACGATGTTCTCCGCGAGCGACGAGGTGATGCCGGAGACCCGCGCGAGCAGCGGCACGGACGCGGTGTTGACGTCCACACCGACGCCGTTCACACAGTCCTCGACCACCGCGTCCAGCGAACGGGACAGCTTCACCTCGGACAGGTCGTGCTGGTACTGACCGACACCGATCGACTTGGGGTCGATCTTGACCAGTTCGGCCAGCGGGTCCTGCAGCCGGCGGGCGATGGAGACCGCACCGCGCAACGACACGTCCAGGTCGGGCAGTTCCCGGGAGGCGTAGGAGGAGGCCGAGTACACCGACGCGCCCGCCTCCGAGACCACCACCTTGGTGAGCTTCAGCTCCGGGTGCCTGGCGATGAGTTCACCGACGAGCCTGTCGGTCTCGCGGGAGGCCGTGCCATTGCCGATCGCGACCAGCTCGACCGCGTGCTCCCGGGCCAGCCGGGCCAGCTTGGCGATCGCCTCGTCCCAGCGGTTGGCCGGAACGTGCGGGTGGATGACGTCCGTGGCGACGACCTTGCCGGTCGCGTCGACCACGGCGACCTTCACCCCCGTGCGGTACCCGGGGTCGAGGCCGATCGTCGCGCGTGTGCCGGCCGGGGCGGCCAGCAGCAGATCGCGCAGATTGGCCGCGAACACGTTCACCGCCTCGTCCTCGGCGGCGGTGCGCAGCCGAAGCCGCAGGTCGATGCCGAGGTGGACGAGGATGCGGGTACGCCAGGCCCAACGGACCGTGTCCTGCAGCCACTTGTCGGCGGGCCGGCCGCGGTCGGCGATGCCGAAGTGACGGGCGATGATCCCCTCGTACGACGACGGGCCGTCCGTCGGCTCCTCCGGTTCCAGGACGAGCTCGAGGACCTCCTCCTTCTCGCCGCGCAGCAGGGCCAGGACCCGGTGCGAGGGCAGCTCGGTGAACGGCTCGGCGAAGTCGAAGTAGTCGGCGAACTTGGCGCCCGCCTCCTCCTTGCCCTCCCGCACCTTCGAGACCAGCCGTCCGCGCACCCACATGCGCTCGCGCAGCTCACCGATCAGGTCGGCGTCCTCGGAGAACCGCTCGGTGAGAATGGCCCGGGCCCCGTCGAGCGCGGCCTGGGGATCGGCCACCCCCTTCTCCGGGTCCACGAACGCCGCCGCCGCGGCGAGCGGCTCGACGCTCGGATCACCGAGCAGCCCCTCGGCCAGCGGCTCCAGCCCGGCCTCCCGCGCGATCTGCGCCTTGGTCCGCCGCTTCGGCTTGTACGGCAGGTAGATGTCCTCCAGCCGCGCCTTGGTCTCGGCGCTGCGGATCCGGGCCTCCAGCTCCTCGGTGAGCTTGCCCTGCTCGCGCACCGACTCCAGGATCGCGGCGCGCCGCTCCTCCAGTTCCCGCAGATAGCGCAGCCGTTCCTCGATCAAGCGCAGCTGCGCGTCGTCGAGCATCCCGGTCGCTTCCTTGCGGTAACGGGCGATGAAGGGCACCGTCGAGCCGCCGTCCAGCAGCTCCACGGCGGCCTTGACCTGCCGCTCCCGTACGCCGAGCTCCTCGGCGATCCTGCCTTCGATGGACCCTGTGAGGGGTGTCGTCACGTTCCCGTACCGCCTTCTTGCTCCACTGTGCGCCGCAATTCTGACAGGCTCCGCCGACAACCGGTGCCCAGGGCGCCACCGCGTCGCGCCGAATCTCCCGCTCCGGATCTCCCGCTCCGCCCGCCGCCGCCCGGTACGGGCCGAGTCCGCCGTCCGTGCCGCGTCCGTGCCGGACCGTGCGCGGGGACATCGGAGCCACGGCCGGGAACGGGCGGCCCCGGCGGTCCCGAGCCGCCGCGGCGGCCGGTGGGCGCATGGCAGAAAAGGTGGGAAATCCGTCGTTGCGGCCACAGGACCGGGCACCAAGAATCGGGGCATGGCGCAGCGAACCGTTCTCGTCGTCCTCTTCGACGGTGTGCAGAGCCTGGACGTGACCGGCCCCCTGGAGGTGTTCGCCGGTGCGGAGGAGGCCGTCCCGGGGACGTACCGCATCCGCACCGCCTCGCTGGACGGCGGGCCCGTACGCACCTCCAGCGGGCTGGGCCTCGTCCCGGACGGCCCGCTCGCCGAGGCGCCCGCGCCGCACACGCTGCTGGTCCCCGGCGGCAGGGGCACCCGCCGGCCGGACGCCCGGCTGGTCGAGTGGATACGCGGGCACGGGCCGCGGGCGGCCCGGCTGGTCTCGGTGTGCACCGGGGCGCTTCTGCTGGCCGAGGCGGGGCTGCTGGACGGCCGGCGGGCCACCACCCACTGGGCGTACTGCGAGAAGTTCGCCCGTGACCACCCCGCCGTCAGGGTCGAGGCCGACCCGATCTATGTGCGCGACGGCCCGGTGGCCACCTCGGCCGGGGTGACCGCCGGCATCGACCTCGCCCTCGCGCTCGTCGAGGAGGACCTGGGCCGCGACACCGCCCTCACCGTCGCCCGCCATCTGGTGGTCTTCCTGCGCCGGCCCGGGAACCAGGCCCAGTTCAGCGCCCAGCTCGCCGCCCAGACCGCCCGCCGTGCGCCGCTGCGGGACGTCCAGCAGTGGATCACCGAGCATCCGGACGCCGATCTGTCGGTCGAGGCGCTGGCCGCACGCGCCCGGCTCTCACCGCGCCACTTCGCCCGCGCCTTCCGGGCCGAGACCGGCATCACCCCCGGCCGCTACGTCGACCGGGTCCGTCTCGAACACGCCCGCCGGCTGCTGGAGGACACCGCCGACGGCATCGAGGAGATCTCCCGCGCCAGCGGCTACGGCACGCCCGAAGCCATGCGGCGCGCGTTCGTCAGGGCGCTCGGCACCGGTCCGGCCGAGTACCGGCGCCGGTTCCGCTCCGCACCCGTCAGCTGACATCCCCCGACCCGGCCACCTGACAACCACCGACCGGCACCCGCCTCACCCGCCACTCACCGAAGGAAGTCCCGTGCAGATCGCCGTCGTCCTCTTCGACCGTTTCACCGCTCTGGACGCCGTGGGCCCGTACGAGACCCTGGGCCGCCTCCCCGGCGCCGAGACCGTCTTCGTCGCCGAGCGCACCGGCCCGGTCCGCACCGACACCGGGCATCTCGCACTCACGGCCGACGCGGCCTTCGCCGAGGTCCCGAGCCCCGACATCGTGGTCGTCCCCGGCGGCCCCGGCCAGACGGCGCAGATGGAGAACCAGGCCCTGCTGGACTGGCTGCGCACCGCCGACGCCACCAGCACCTGGACGACCTCCGTGTGCACCGGCTCACTGCTGCTGGCCGCCGCCGGACTCCTGGACGGCCGCCGCGCGACCTCGCACTGGCTGGCGCTGGACTGGCTCAAGCGCTTCGGCGCCGAGCCCACGGGGGAACGGGTGGTCGTCGACGGCAAGTACGTCACGGCCGCCGGTGTCTCCTCCGGCATCGACATGGGCCTGACCCTGCTCGGCAGGATCGCGGGCGACGAACACGCCCAGGCCGTCCAGCTGATGATCGAGTACGACCCGCAGCCGCCCTATGACGCCGGATCCCCGGACAAGGCTCCCGCGCACCTCGTCGAGAAGGCCCGTGCCGAGATCCGCTCCTTCGTGAAGTGAGGTCGCCGCTCCTTCGTGAAGTGGAGTCCTGGTTGAGGTGAGGCCCTGGTGAAGTGAGGTCCTGGTGAAGTGAGGTCCTGAAGCGGAGCCCGGTGTACGCCCGGCCTACCGCACGGCCGCCTGCCGCACGGTCCAGGAGAACCGCGGCGCGCGGCGCTCCAGGAAGGCGGCGACCCCCTCCGCGGCGTCGCCGCTGCCGCGGGCCTGCTCCCTCCAGTGGGCCTCGCGGTCCGTGCGGCCGTCGGCGAACTCCTTGGCCGCGGCCTGGGTCAGCTGGGAGCGGGAGACGAGGACACGGGTGAACTCCGCGATCCGCTCGGCGAGCCGGCCCTCGGGCAGGACCTCGTCGACCAGCCCCGTGCGCAGCGCACGCTCGGTGTCGATCAACTCGCCGGAGAAGAGAAGGTACTTGGCGGTGGCCGGGCCGACCAGGGACACCAGACGCCGGGTGGAGGAGGCGGGGTAGACGAGTCCCAGCTTGGCCGGTGTCACGCCGAACAGCGCGCCCTCCTCCGCGAACCGCAGGTCGCAGGCCGCGGCGAGCTGGGCGCCGCCGCCCACGCAGTATCCGCGGACCGCCGCCAGCGTCGGCTTGGGGAACGCGGCGAGAGCCTCCTCGGCCAGCACCGACAGCTGCTGCGCCTTCTCGGGGGAGTCGCGCAGGGCGGAGATGTCGGCACCCGCGCAGAACGTCTCGCCCGCGCCCGTCAGCACCAGGGCCCGTACGTCCGGGTCCGCCGCCAGCTCCTCCAGCAGCGGCGGCAGCGCCCGCCACATCGCGGCCGTCATCGCGTTGCGCTTGGCCGGATGGTGGACGACGACGGTGGCGACCCCGTCGGCGACGTCGTGCAGCAGCTGCGGCTCCATGCGCCGGATCGTAGCGATCCCGGTCGGCGTTTGACCGAGGGGGGGAGGGGGACCAGAGGGAAGCGGGGGATCGGGGGCGCGGCAGCAAGGAGGCGCCGATGGCCAGGCTCACCAGGTCCCGCACGCCCCGCAGTGGGACGGCGAGGATGCGCCGTGATTTCGGCTGGCTCGCCGGACTCGGGACACTGCTGGTGGCCGCCGGACTCGTCGGACTCGTCTACACGGCCGCCGTCACCCTGACCTCCATGCTCCTGTTCGGCTGGCTGCTGCTGATCGGCGGTCTCATCGGGCTGGTGCACGCGGTCCGGTCCCGCGGCTCCAGCTTCTTCTGGCTCGGCGTCATCGTCGCCGCCCTGAACATCGCCGCCGGAGTCGTGATCATCAACCACCCGTACGAGGCCGCCGCCGCGCTCACCATGTTCGCCGCCCTGCTGTTCCTCACCGGCGGCCTGTTCCGGGTGGTCGGCAGCGCCGTCGTCCGCGGCCCCCGGTTCGGCTGGACACTCCTGCTGGGCCTCTTCTACCTGCTGCTGGGCGTCCTGGTGCTGGCCGGCTGGCCGAGCAGCAGCCAGTACGTCATCGGCGCGTTCATCTCCCTCGCCCTCCTCTTCGACGGACTCGGCCTGGTCGCCACCGGCTTCGGCGGCCGCCGTGTCGTCGGCATGGTCTCCGACCAGGCGGCCCGTGACCTGTCGTGACCGTGCACGGCGGCACGCGGACCGTACAACCCGAAGAGTTCGCGAAAGCAGCGCGGACAAGGCAGGAGCGGTCCCACACGTGACCGAGTCATACGCCAACGGTCGGAAAGCGCTAGAAACACGCTGACTTGTGTTCAGTCCTTGGGCGGAGAGCGCTGCGTTACCAACACTCGACGTGTGGTGACAATCGAGCGCGAGGGTGGCGACCGGACAATGGACAACCACGGGCGCGGGTACGGCCCACGCCCAGAAGGCGGCGCGGGGGCACCTTGGGACGGCAGGCCGTCGGATCCTCTTCCGTACGAGGGAGTCTGGCGGTTCACCGCGCCCGCTGTCGACGCCTCGGTCCCGCAGGCCCGGCACGCGGTCCGGGACCTGCTGCTGCGCCAGGGCGTTCCGGCCTCGGACGAGCTGGTCCACGGGCTGCTGCTGATCGTGTCCGAGCTGGTCACGAATGCCGTGCGGCACGCGGCGCTGCTGTCGCCGATGCTCGCCGTGGAGGTCGCCGTCGGCGCCGAGTGGGTGCGGGTGTCCGTGGAGGACAACCACCCCTACCGTCCGACCGCCCTGGAGGCCGACCACGGGCAGACCGGCGGCCGGGGGCTGCTCCTGGTCACCGAGATCGCCCGGGAGGCCGACGGGGTCTGCAACGTCGAGCACACGGCGAGCGGCGGCAAGGTGATCTGGGTCGCCCTGCCGCTCAAACCCGCATGATAGTCCCGGCGGTTCCCCGGACCGCCGCACGTCCCCGCCGGCCGGGGCTCACCGGCTCACCAGCCGGCGCCTCCCGTCAGCTCCCTGATCGCGGGCCGGGCCGCGTCCAGCACGGTCGGGAACCAGGCGGAGAAGGTGCCCTCCGCCTGCCGCTTCGCCAGCTCGGCGGGCGTCACGAACGCCGTGGCCCCGATCTCCTCCGGGTCGGGCCGCAGCGGCGACTGCACCAGGCCGACGAAGAGATGGTTGTACTCCTGCTCCACCAGTCCCGACTCCGGGTCCGGGTGGTTGTAGCGCACCGTGCCCGCCTCGGCGAGCAGCGACGGGGAGGTCCCCAGCTCCTCGTACGTCCGCCGGGCCGCCGCCGCCATGGGCGCCTCGCCGGGGTACGGGTGGCCGCAGCAGCTGTTGGACCACACACCGGGGGAGTGGTACTTGCCCGACGCCCGCTGCTGCAGCAGCAGCCGGCCGCGGTCGTCGAAGAGGAAGACCGAGAAGGCGCGGTGCAGCCGGCCCGGCGGCCGGTGGACGGAGAGCTTCTCCGCGATGCCGGTCGTCACGCCGTCCTCGTCGACCAGTTCCAGCATGATCGCATCCGCGGTGCCGTTCGACGAGCTGTGCTTCGCGGTGGCAGGTGTGATCGGCATACCCATCCTTCGCCTCGGTCCTCGAGCCCAAGTCTGCCGTACGAAACCGGCACTCCTGGCGCTTCCTGGCACCCCCGCATGTCCCGTACGGCACGGCGAGGGGTCCAGTGGGTGAGCGTGCCCACCCGGACCCGCCCGGAACCGTCCTGACCCACCCTGACCATCCCTGACCCTCCCTGATCCATCCGGAACCGACCGGACCCATCTGGATCGTCCCGGAGCCGCCCGGACCCGCCCGGAACCCCCCGGGCCCCGCAGGCCGTCAGTGGTCTCCGCGGGCCGGCAGTGGTCCCCGCGGGCCGTCAGTGGCACAGCCGGGCCTCGTGCTCCGCGTGCCCGCTCGGCTCCAGCTGGAAGGTGCAGTGCTCCACGTCGAAGTGGCCGCCGAGGCAGTCCTGCAGCTCGTGCAGCAGCTTCTCGTGACCGATGGCGTCCAGGGCACCGGAGCGGACGACCACGTGCGCGGACAGCACCGGCAGACCCGAGGTGATCGTCCAGACGTGCAGGTCGTGGACGTCCTCCACACCGTCCAGGGCCAGGATGTGCGCCCGTACCTCGTCCAGGTCGACGTCCCGCGGCGCCGCCTCCAGCAGCACGTCGAGGGTCTCGCGCAGCAGCCGCAGGGTGCGCGGCACGATCAGCAGGCCGATGGCGAGGGAGGCGATCGGGTCGGCGGCCTGCCAGCCGGTGAGCAGGATCACCGCCGCCGAGACCATGACCGCCAGCGAGCCGAGCGCGTCCGCGGCCACCTCCAGGAAGGCGCCGCGCACGTTCAGGCTCTCCTTCTGGCCGCGCATCAGCAGCATCAGGGAGATCACGTTCGCGACCAGGCCGACCGCGCCGAACACGATCATCAGCCCGCCCTGGGTGCCGGCCGGGGTGAAGAACCGTTGCACCGCCTCGTAGAGCACATAGCCGCCGACGCCGAGCAGCAGCAGACAGTTGGCGAGCGCGGCGAGTATCTCCGCGCGGGCGTAGCCGAAGGTGCGGTGCCGGCTCGGCGGACGGTTGGCGAAGTGGATGGCCAGCAGGGCCATGCCGAGGCCGAGGGCGTCGGTGGCCATGTGGGCGGCGTCCGCGATCAGCGCGAGGGAGTCCGCGAGCAGACCGCCGACGATCTCCACCACCATCACGGTGAGCGTGATCGACAGCGCGATGCGCAAAGTGCCCTGGTGCGAGGCCGCCGCTGTGCCGGTGGCCCTGGCACCGTGCGCGTGCCCGTGGTGATGACCGGCACCCATGTGACCGACCGCCTTTCCTCGTTCCGCCGGACCACAGTGAACTACGGGAGGGGGGTATGGGGCAACGCGGCACTGAACACCGTTGTCATGTGCCCTGACCTGCGAGAACAGCTCGAGGGGCAGGGTGTCGCGCGGTTCGGGCGCCATGGTGCGGCGACCGGTCCCGCCCTGCCGGGGAGACCCTGCCGGGTACCCCGCTCCGCCGCCCGGGCCGGTCGCTTTCCGGTGCTCGGTCTCGTCGTACTCGTCGTACGGGGACGCCGGAGCGCACGGGGAGTCCTTCCGTGACGAGTCCCACATCGGGGCTGCCGTGAACGGCCGCGGAGGAGGGGAACGAGAAGGGGAACAGGGAGGGGGACGAGAAGGGGAAGAGGACGCACCGTCTGTTCCCCGGCCTCCGCCCTGGTCCGCGCCCCCATGTGCCTCAAAGCGCCCTGTCCCGCCGGTGGGCAGCCATGCCCGGGCAAGCCATGGCACGGCCGTCCTGCTCCGGGCGGGACAAAGCAGGACGACAAAGCGGGACAACAGGCCGGGACGGGACGACACGGGCCGCCCGCGCACGGTGACGCGTTGACACGGATGAATTGACACGGATGAATGAGGCATCCGTTCCGATGTGCGAGGGACACCCGCTCCGGGAGCGCGGAGTTTGTGACCCGGGCCCCGGATCACCGATGATGATCGCGGCGAAGGCCGCGCCGGCCCCTGCGAACGGCTCACGCCGGACCACGTGAGCGGCCCGTGCACGGCCGGTGAACGGTGCGGTGGGCGAGCACTTCCCGGTATCCGATAGCCTCTGCCGGTGCCGCTCGAGTGCCCCAGGCCGGCGGCGCCCCACCACGCACACGACCGGCGCGGACGCGTCGGTACCCAGGGAGTGAGTTCGGTTGTCGACCGCCATCCTCACCGGTCAGCCGGTCCCCGGATCGTCGCTCGAGAACGATCTGCGGTCCCTCGGCTTCGACGTGCGGATCGCCGCCGACGGCTCCGACGCCGAGGCCCTGCTCGCCCAGGTGCCCGCCGATCAGCGGGTCGCCGTCGTCGACGCCCGGTTCGTCGGCCATCTGCACGCCCTGCGCCTGGGCCTGACCGACCCCCGCTTCCCGCTCGCCGCCATCCCCGGCGCGGTGACCGCCCGCCCGGCCGGCCGCCAGGCGCTGATCCGCGCGATGGCCCGCGAGAACTCCGCCGCCGGCGGCACCTCCCCCCGGTCCTCGACCGCACGCGAGCAGGGCGGTGCCCCCACCGTCCTCGACAGCCTCGCCGACCGGATCGCCGCCGCCCTGGAGGCCGACGGCGCCGAGGTGCACCGCCCCGAGCTGGGCAGCCTCGTCGCCGCCGTACCCGACGACCCCCAGTCCCGCAACGAGACACGGCAGGCCGTCGACGCCGTCGACGACGAGGCCATACGCCTGAAGTCGGCCGTCAAGGCCCGCGACGGCTTCTTCACCACCTTCTTCATCAGCCCGTACTCCCGCTACATCGCCCGCTGGTGCGCCCGCCGCGGTCTGACCCCCAACCAGGTCACCACCGCCTCCCTGCTCACCGCGCTCGTGGCGGCCGGCTGTGCCGCCACCGGCACCCGTGGCGGGTTCATCGCCGCCGGCGTGCTGCTCATCGCCTCGTTCGTCCTGGACTGCACCGACGGCCAGCTCGCCCGCTACTCGCTGCAGTACTCCACCCTCGGCGCCTGGCTGGACGCCACCTTCGACCGGGCCAAGGAGTACGCCTACTACGCCGGCCTCGCCCTCGGCGCCGCCCGCGGCGGCGACGACGTATGGGCCCTGGCCCTGGGCGCCATGGTCCTGCAGACCTGCCGGCACGTGGTCGACTTCTCCTTCAACGAGGCGAACGCCGGAGAAGCGGCCAACACCAGCCCCACCGCCGCCCTCTCCGAGAGACTGGACAGGGTCGGCTGGACGGTCTGGGTACGCCGGATGATCGTCCTGCCCATCGGCGAACGCTGGGCCATGATCGCGGTCCTCACCGCGGCCACCACCCCGAGGATCACCTTCTCCGCGCTGCTCATCGGCTGTGCCTTCGCGGCGGCGTACACCACGGCGGGCCGGGTCCTGCGGTCGGTGACCCGCACGGCACGGCGCACCGACCGGGCGGCGCTGGCGCTGGCGGACCTGGCGGACAACGGACCGCTCGCGTCCCTCGCCACCGCACTGCCCGGTGCCCGGGCACTCCGGTACACCCCGCTGCTGCCGGCCGTGCTCGGCGTGGCGGTCCTGGCCTGCGCCCTGTTCCTGGGCGGGCACTGGAGCGTCGTCGTGGCCGCCGTCTGCCACGCCCTCCTCGCGGGCCTGGCCCTCGCCCGGCCCCTCACCGGCTCCCTCGACTGGCTGATCCCCCCGCTCTTCCGCGCCGCCGAATACGGCACCGTCCTGGTCCTGGCCGCCGAAGCGGACGTGCCCGGAGCGCTTCCCGCGGCTTTCGGGCTGGTCGCGGCCGTCGCCTACCATCACTACGACACGGTGTACCGCATCCGCGGCAACGCCGGAGCGCCGCCGGCCTGGCTGGTGCGCGCCATCGGAGGGCAGGAAGGGCGGACGCTGCTCGTCACCGTGCTGGCCGCGCTGCTCACCGCCACACAGTTCACGGTCGCGCTCACGGTGCTCGCCGTGGCCGTGGCCCTGGTCGTGCTCGCCGAGAGCATCCACTTCTGGGTGACCTCTCATCTGAGAGGCGCGCCCGCCGTACACGACGAAGGAGAACCCGCATGATCGGCCTTGTGCTGGCGGCCGGCGCTGGACGGCGTCTGCGCCCCTACACCGACAGCCTGCCCAAGGCGCTGGTGCCGGTGGGGCCGGAGGGCGCGGCCGACGGCCCGACGGTGCTGGACCTCACGCTCGGCAATTTCGCCGAGATAGGCCTGACCGAGGCGGCGATCATCGTCGGTTACCGCAAGGAAGCCGTGTACGAGCGTCGGGAGAAGCTGGAGCGCACGTACGGCCTGAAGCTGACTCTGATCGACAACGACCGGGCCGAGGAGTGGAACAACGCCTACTCCCTGTGGTGCGGCCGGGAGGCGCTGAAGGAGGGCGTGATCCTGGCCAACGGGGACACGGTGCACCCGGTGTCGGTGGAGCAGACCCTGCTGGAGGCCCGTGGCGGCGACCGGAAGGTGATTCTGGCCCTGGACACGGTCAAGCCGCTGGCCGAGGAGGAGATGAAGGTGATCGTCGACCCGGACAAGGGGGTCCGCCGGATCACCAAGCTGATGGACCCGGCGGAGGCCACCGGGGAGTACATCGGGGTCACCCTGATCGAGCGCGAGGCCGCAGAGGAGCTGGCCGACGCGCTGAAGGCCACCTTCGAGCGGGATCCGCAGTTGTACTACGAGGACGGCTATCAGGAGCTGGTCGACCGGGGCTTCCGGGTGGATGTGGCGCCGATCGGGGAGGTCAGCTGGGTGGAGATCGACAACCACGACGATCTCGCCAAGGGGCGTGAGATCGCGTGCCAGTACTGACCCGGCTGATTCCCTCGCCGGTGGTGGTGGAGATCCGGCCCGGTGCACTGGACAATCTGGCGGGAGTGCTCGCCGATGAGCGCATCTCGCACTCGGGGCGGCTGGCCGTCGCGGTCAGTGGCGGTTCCGGTGCCCGGCTGCGGGAGCGGATCGCTCTCTCGCTGCCGGGTGCGGACTGGTACGAGGTGGGCGGCGGCACCCTGGACGAGGCGGTCCGCCTGGCCGGGGAGATGAAGGGCGGCCACTACGACGCGGTGGTGGGCCTGGGCGGCGGCAAGATCATCGACTGTGCGAAGTTCGCCGCGGCCCGCATCGGTCTGCCCCTGGTCGCGGTGCCCACCAACCTCTCCCACGACGGCCTGTGCTCCCCGGTGGCCACCCTGGACAACGACGCGGGCCGCGGCTCGTACGGTGTGCCGAACCCGATCGCGGTCCTCATCGATCTGGATGTGGTCCGTGACGCCCCGGCGCGGTTCGTGCGCTCGGGCATCGGTGATGCCGTTTCGAACATCTCCGCGGTCGCGGACTGGGAGCTGTCCCACCGCGTCAACGGCGAGAAGATCGACGGTCTGGCCGCGGCCATGGCCCGTCAGGCGGGCGAGGCCGTCCTGCGCCACCCGGGCAGCATCGAGGACAGCGGTTTTCTGCAGGTGCTCGCCGAGGCCCTGGTGCTCACCGGCATCGCCATGTCGATCTCGGGCGACTCACGGCCTGCCTCCGGCGCCTGCCACGAGATCAACCACGCCTTCGACCTGCTGTTCCCCCAGCGGGCCGCCAGCCACGGCGAGCAGTGCGGCATCGGCGCCGCCTTCGCCATGTACCTGCGCGGGGCTCATGAGGAGTCGGCCGCCATGGCCACGGTGCTGCGCCGGCACGGGTTGCCGGTGCTGCCCACGGACATCGGCTTCACGGTGGACGAGTTCGTCCGGGTGGTGGAGTTCGCCCCGGAGACCCGGCCCGGCCGCTACACGATCCTCGAACACCTCGACCTCACGTCCGACCAGATCAAGGGTCTCTACCTCGACTATGTCAAGACCATCGGTAGCTGAACTACGACCGGTCGTGCACCCCGAAGGGGTGAAGGACCGGCGCAGCGGTGAGCACTGGGCGGGCCGCCTCTACATGCGGGAGGTGTCCCTGCGGGTCGACCGCTGCCTGGTGGGTACCAGGATCACGCCCAACCAGCTCACCTGCCTGATGGTCGTCGCGGGCGTCCTGGCGGGCGCGGCCCTGCTCGTGCCGGGCCTGCCGGGCGCCCTGCTCGGCGCCGTGCTGATCCAGGTCTATCTGCTGCTGGACTGCGTCGACGGGGAGATCGCCCGCTGGCGCGGCCAGACCTCCGTCACCGGTGTCTACCTGGACCGCGTCGGCCACTACCTGTCCGAGGCGGCCCTGCTGGCCGGCTTCGGACTGCGCGGCGCCGACCTGGGGGGCACCGGGGGCCCGCAGTGGCTGTGGGCGTTCCTCGGCACCCTGGCCGCGCTCGGTGCCGTCCTGATCAAGGCCGAGACCGACTTGGTCGACGTGGCCCGCGCCCGCAGCGGACTGCCGGCGGCCAGGGACGAGGCGGCCGTGCCCCGCTCCTTTGGCCTGGCCCTGGCCCGCAGGGCGGCCGCCGCGCTGAAGTTCCACCGCCTGGTCGGCGGTGTCGAGGCCAGCCTGTTCATCCTGCTGGTCGCGGTGGGCGACCTGATCGCCGGCGGCGGCCTGTTCTGGACCCGGCTCGGCATCGCGGTCCTGGCCGGCATCGCGCTTCTGCAGACGCTTCTGCACCTGGTGTCCATTCTCGCGTCCAGCAGGCTGAGGTGAGCGGCATGACCTCTTCGCCCAAGGGTTCGCCCGAAGTTTCGCTCAAAGTGGGCGCCGTGATCATCACCATGGGCAACCGCCCCGAGGAACTGCGGGCCCTGCTCGAGTCGGTCGCCAAGCAGGAGGGCGACCCCATCGAGGTGGTGGTCGTCGGCAACGGTTCGCCCGTCCCGGACGTCCCCGAGGGCGTACGGACGGTGGAGCTGCCCGAGAATCTCGGCATCCCCGGCGGCCGCAACGCCGGCATCGAGGCTTTCGGCCCGGCCGGCAGCGACGTCGACATCCTGCTGTTCCTCGACGACGACGGCCTGCTCGCCCGCACCGACACCGCCGAGCTGTGCCGCCAGGCCTTCGCGGCCGACGACCGGCTCGGCATCATCAGCTTCCGCATCGCCGACCCGGACACCGGCGTCACCCAGCGCCGCCATGTGCCGCGGCTGCGTGCCTCGGACCCGATGCGCTCCTCCCGGGTGACCACCTTCCTCGGCGGCGCCAACGCCGTACGGACGCGGGTCTTCGCGGAGGTCGGCCTCCTGCCGGACGAATTCTTCTACGCCCATGAGGAGACCGACCTGGCATGGCGGGCCCTGGACGCGGGCTGGATGATCGAGTACCGGTCCGACATGGTGCTGCACCACCCCACGACCGCGCCCTCGCGGCACGCGGTCTACCACCGCATGGTCGCCCGCAACCGCGTCTGGCTCGCCCGCCGCAACCTCCCGGTCCCTCTCATCCCGGTCTACCTGGGGGTGTGGCTGCTGCTCACCCTCGTCCGCCGCCCCTCCCGGCCGGCCCTGAAGGCCTGGTTCGGCGGCTTCAAGGAGGGCTGGACCACACCCTGCGGACCGCGCCGGCCCATGCGATGGCGTACGGTGTGGCGACTCACCCGACTGGGCCGGCCACCGGTCATCTGACAAGCTCGTTCCCCGGGAGCGCCCGGCCCGTCCGGCCGGTGCTCGTGCCCCGCCCGGACATCCGTGCTGGGTGCGCATCTCGAAGACGAAAGTTTCCACCTGTGAGTGAGACAACGCATGACGGCGTCGCCCTGGACAAGGCCCCGTCGTCCGACGAGGGCCTCACGGCGCGGCAGCTCGCCGACAAGTACGGTCTGTCCGTCAGCGGTGCCCGTCCTTCCCTGCCGGAGTATGTGCGCCAGTTGTGGCGGCGGC
>NZ_BAAAHG010000080.1:0-14862 GCF_039525155.1 Streptomyces thermoalcalitolerans
CGGCCCCCGCGGCCCCCGCGGCCGACCCGGCACCGCCGGCCCGGTCCGTGCCGCAGCGGCCCCCCGGGCACTTCACCGTGCCGACCGCGGTGGCCGTCGTACCGCCCGCGCCCGCGCGGCGTCCGGTGGTCGAGGGCGGGTTCGACTTCTTCGGCACGAAGAGCCCCAGGAAGGGGCGGAAGGGGACGCCGTCCACCGACCTGGACTCCGTCCGGAACGAGGAGCCGGCCGGCGCGGCCGGACAGGAGGCCCTCGCCCTCCACAAGGCGGAGGCCGACTCCCCGTACAAGTCGGCCATGAGCCGGGTCGTCGACCTGACGGCCCATGACGAGACGGAGTCGATCGAGATGCCGGGGCTGCGCACCGCGGCCTCCTGACCTTTGCCGCCGGGCCGCACCCTCAGGTCATCCGGCCTCAGGTCATCCAGCGGTCCGGGCGCGCGGTCCGGCGCCCGGTGCGGGACCGCTCCGCCTGGGCCCGCAGCAGCTCCGCCGCCTCCTCGGCGTCCCGCAGACGGGCCGTCACGGTCCTGTTGGCGCCGGTGTCCACATGGACGTCGGCGACGCGCCGCGCGCGTTCCCACGGGCCCTGGGTCAGCCGTACGCTCTGCACCTTGGCGTGCGGCACCAGCGCGAGATGGCGGCACAGAAGTCCGTGCCGCGTGGCGAACACCGTGTCGGTCACGGCGATCCCGTGCCCGCGCCACCACACCGGCAGGCACCACCGGGCACGCCGCGGCGGGCGTGTCAGGGAGGTCTGCGGCGGCACCGCCGTTCCCGGCAGCACCCGTGCGACGACCGACTCGGCGACCTCGCGCGGGGCGACCGGCAGCAGCACGGAGTCGGACGACCCGGCCACGTCCAGCTCCACCCGGACCCAGTCGCGCCGCCGCCACAGCAGCGGCTCCACGAACCGTACGGTCTGCACCCGGCCGGGCGGCACCGTCTCATGGCTGCGGTCCAGCAGCCCCCGGTCGATCCGCAGCCCGTCGGGCGACTCGCTCACCGTCCAGTCGTAGGAGGCGACGAAGCGGCCCACGCTGCTGGTCACGGCCCCGCCGATCAGTGGTACCGCGGTCCCCAGCACCGTCCACGGGTTGTGGGTGACCGTCCACAGCAGCGGCGGCACGACGGCGGCGGCGAGCAGCGTCCCCCAGGTCGCGCCGCTCAGCAGCAGCGAGACGACGATCACGCGCGCGGGGACGCGCACGAGCTCCCGCGCGGGTGCCTCCCCCACCTCGTGCGCCGACTCGGGCGCGAACCCGGCCGCCCGTGCCAGCAGCTCGGCGCGCAGCGCCCGGGCCTCCTCCTCGCCGAGGAAGGCCAGTTCGTCCTTCTCGTCCGTCCCTATGACGTCGAGCTTGAGCTTGGCCACGCCCGCGATGCGGGCGAGCAGCGGCCGGGTGATGTCGATGGCCTGGATCCGCTCCAGCCTGATGTGCGCGGTGCGCCGGAACACCAGACCGGTGCGGATGCGCAGTTCGGTGTCGGTCACCGCGAAGTGCGTGAACCACCAGGACAGAAAGCCGTAGAGGGCGGCCGCGCACAGGAGCACCGCGAGCCCGGCCAGCAGGGTGGTCGTGGTCAGCCGGGTGAGCTGCCGCTGCGCCTGGTCGGGATCGTGCACGGCCCAGCCCGTGAGCACGGCGACCGGCGCCCACGCCCGCCTGAACGGGGTCACGGGGTGCAGCCGCCGCTCGATCACCGGCCGCTCGTCGCGGACGGTCTTCTCGCCCCCCATCGCTTCGCCCCCCACCGCTGTCACAACCCCGCCGATCGGGCTTCACCGAGCTCGGTGAGCCGGTCGCGCAGCCGTTCCGCCTCGGCCGGGTCGAGGCCGGGAATGGTCGCGTCGGTCGCGGCGGCGGCCGTGTGCAGCTGCACGGTGGCCAGCCCGAAGCGTCGCTCGACCGGCCCGGAGGTGACCTCGACCAGCTGCATCCGCCCGTACGGCACGACGGTCTCCTCGCGCCACAGCACACCCCGGCTGATCAGCAGGTCGTCGGCGCGCTCGGCGTACCGCCAGGAGCGCCAGTTGCGCTCGAGCAGGACCCAGCCCCACGCCATCAGCGCCAGCGGCAGCAGCGCGAACGCCGACCAGGCCGGGCCGATCAGCAGGCCCGGCAGCAGGCCCGCGGCCAGGGTGAGCAGCCCCAGCCACACCACCAGCAGCAGCCGTCGCAGCCTCAGCAGGCCGCGCGGCAGCGGGATCCACACCGGTTCGTCCCCGTCCGCCCGTTTCTCGTCCACGCTCCCCGTCTCCATGGGGCAAGCGTACGTAGGGGAGACTGGGTTCATGACTCCTACGACCCAGACCACGGTCGGGATCGGCGGCGCCGCGGAGAGCACCGACATGGTGCTCAACATCGGCCCCCAGCACCCGTCCACGCACGGCGTGCTGCGGCTGAGGCTGGTGCTGGACGGCGAGCGCATCGTGAGCGCGGAGCCGGTGGTCGGCTATATGCACCGCGGTGCGGAGAAGCTGTTCGAGGCGCGTGACTACCGCCAGATCATCATGCTGGCCAACCGTCATGACTGGCTGTCGGCCTTCTCCAACGAGCTGGGTGTGGTCCTGGCCGTGGAGCGGATGCTCGGCATGGAGGTCCCCCCGCGCGCGGTGTGGACGCGCACGCTGCTCGCGGAGCTCAACCGGGTGCTCAACCACCTGATGTTCCTCGGCTCCTATCCGCTGGAGCTGGGCGGCATCACACCGGTCTTCCACGCGTTCCGGGAGCGCGAGGTCCTCCAGCACGTCATGGAGGAGGTCTCCGGCGGCCGGATGCACTACATGTTCAACCGCGTCGGCGGTCTGAAGGAGGACCTGCCGGCCGGCTGGACCACGCGCGCGCGTGCCGCGGTCGCCGAGGTGCGCTCCCGCATGGACGTCTACGACGACCTGGTGCTCGGCAACGAGATCTTCCGGGGCCGCACCCGGGGCGTGGGCGTCCTCTCGCCGCAGGCCGTGCACGCCTACGGGGTGAGCGGGCCGGTCGCGCGCGCCTCGGGCGTCGACTTCGACCTGCGCCGCGACGAGCCGTACCTCGCCTACGGGGAGCTGCGCGACACCCTGAAGGTCGTCACCCGGCAGGAGGGCGACTGCCTGGCCCGTTTCGAGTGCCTGCTGGAGCAGACCCACAACGCGCTCGACCTCGCCGACGCCTGTCTGGACCGGCTGGCCGAGATGGAGCCGGGCCCGGTCAACCAGCGGCTGCCGAAGGTGCTGAGGGCACCCGAGGGGCACACGTACGCGTGGACCGAGAACCCGCTCGGCATCAACGGCTACTACCTGGTCAGCAAGGGCGAGAAGACCCCGTACCGGCTGAAGCTGCGCTCGGCCTCGTACAACAACATCCAGGTGCTCACCGAGCTGCTGCCGGGCACGCTGGTGGCGGACATGGTGGCGATCCTGGGGTCAGTGTTCTTCGTGGTCGGGGACATCGACAAGTAGGGCCGACAGGGCCGCCGCCCCGGACGCCCCGACCGGCTGCACCAGCCAGCCGAAGTCGCCGAACCCGCCGGCCGCGGTGAGCTCGGCCGCCTCCCCGGCACGCGCCAGGGCACGCACGTACTCCCCGGGGTGCGTGGAGGCGAGCGACAGCGGAGGGCGGGTGCCGGTGACGCCCAGGGCACGCAGGGCGTCGCGCTGGGTGAGCAGACGGGCTCCCGAGGGCCCGTGCGCGGCGCACGCGTCCAGCGCCACATGGGCCGTGATGTCGCACGACCCGTCCGGCACCGGTGCCGTCTCCCGCCCTTCCCGGAAGCCGGTGAGCGTGCCGAAGGGCGGCCGGGAGGCCGCCGTGTGCGCGTAGTCGACGGCGACCGCCAGCCCCCGCTCCACACGGGCGACCGCGGCGGCCCAGGCGGCGTCCCGGGGCAGTCCGATCTCCGCGCGCAGCCCCGGCTCGGCCGGCAGCGGCCACCAGCGTGCCAGCCATCGCGCCTCCGCCTCCGGGACCGGTTCCCCGAGCCGCTCGGTGCCGTCCTGCCGTACGAGGACGCGCCGGGGCACGCCCGCACCGTCCACCTCCGCGACCTCCACCGGCACGTTGTCCAGCCACTCGTTGGCGAACAGCAGCCCCGTGATCCTCCGCGGGGGCTCGGACAGCCATGCGATCCGGTCGTCGAGACCGCCGGGCCGGCCGGTGATCTCGACGGCGTGCACCCGCGTGCGTGCGGCCACCTCCGCGGGCAGCGCGGCGAGCACCCCGCCGGCCAGCTCGCCCCGCCCGGCCGCCATGTCCACGAAGTCCAGCGCCGCCGGGCGGCCCAGCGCCTCGTCGACCAGGCACAGCAGCCGCGCCACGGCCCGGGCGAACAGCGGCGAGGCGTGCACGGACGTACGGAAATGCCCGGCCGGCCCCTCCGGCCGCCGGTAGAAGCCGTCCGGCCCGTACAGGGCCTCCTCGGCCGCCGCCCGCCAGCCGCGCCACTCCTGCGTCGGGCCGTCCGCCGCGGCGCCCCGCGCGGCGTTCACGGTGTGCTCCTCTGTGCCGTTCGCCACCCGGCCAGACTAGGCGTACGGACAAGTGCGGCCTCCACCTTGGGGAGTACGAGAGCCCCGCGCGGATCGGCCCTCCGGTTGACTCCTGCGACCATCACGCTTTCCTACGCTGGGTGACGTGCAGCGCCTCTATGACTTCCTCCGCCGGCACCCGATGTGGGTCGACAGCTTCTGGGCGCTCGTTCTGCTCGGAATCTCCAGCGCGAACGCGGTGAACGTCAGCGGGACGCCGGACCACCACGGATCGCTCGGCGAGCTGCTGGCCGTCTCCCTGGTGCTGAGCGTGGTCGTCGCACTGCGCCGCCGGATGCCCGAGAAGATGCTGGTGCTGGCGGCGGCGACCGGTGTGGCGCAGCTGGCCCTGGACATCGAGACGACGGCGGCGGACTTCGCCATGCTGGTGATCATCTACACGGTCGCCGCGAACGGTGCCCGCTGGGCCTCCCGGTTCGCCCTGGCCGGCGGGCTGTGCGCGGCGACCGTCGCGCAGATCCGCTGGCCGGAGCCCCATGTGACCGCGCTGACCAACGTGGCCCTGGCGGTCTTCCTGACGGTGCCGTTCGCGCTCGCCTGGGTGCTCGGCGACTCCATGCGCACCCGCCGTGCCTACTTCGCGCAGCTGGAGGAGCGCGCCGCCCGTCTGGAGAAGGAGCGCGAGGCGCAGGCCAAGGTGGCGGTCGCCGCCGAGCGTGCCCGCATCGCGCGCGAGCTGCACGACGTGGTCGCGCACAACGTGTCGGTGATGGTGGTGCAGGCCGACGGCGCCGCCTATGTGCTCGACACCGCGCCCGACCAGGCGAGGAAAGCCCTGGAGACCATCTCCTCCACCGGCCGCCAGGCCCTCGCCGAGATGCGCCGCCTGCTGGGCGTGCTGCGCACCGGCGAGCACCAGGAGAGCGGCGAGTACGTGCCCCAGCCCGGCGCCGACCAGATCGCGGAGCTGGTCGAGCAGTGCCGGGAGTCCGGACTGCCCGTGGACTTCAGGATCGAGGGCAGCCCGCGCCCGCTGCCCAGGGGGGTCGAGCTCACCGCGTACCGCATCGTGCAGGAGGCCCTGACCAACACCCGCAAGCACGGCGGGCCGGACGCGAGCGCGAGCGTGCGCCTGGTCTACTTCGACGACGGCCTCGGTCTGCTCGTCGAGGACGACGGCAAGGGCGCCCCGCAGGAGCTCTACAAGGACGGCGGTGCCGACGGCCAGGGCCACGGCCTGATCGGCATGCGCGAGCGCGTCGGCATGGTCGGCGGCACTCTGGACGCGGGCCCGCGCCCCGGTGGAGGCTTCCGCATCAGCGCCCTGCTGCCGCTCAAACCGACGCAGTGACATGACCGCGCGCCGCACGCCCCCGTCGTCCCTTTCACCACCCTTCTCACGCCCTGCCCACCCCCCCTGCTCACCCCCTTTCACGTCCCTTGCTCTTCCCACCCGCCGACCACAGGACGGAAGGATCACGATGACGATCCGCGTGATGCTCGTCGACGACCAGGTGCTGCTGCGCACCGGATTCCGGATGGTGCTCGCCGCCCAGCCCGACATGGAGGTCGTCGCGGAGGCGGGCGACGGCGCCGAGGCCCTGCAGGTGCTGCGCTCCACCGAGGTGGACGTGGTGCTGATGGATGTGCGCATGCCGAAGCTGGACGGTGTGGAGGCCACCCGCCGCATCTGCTCCGGGCCCAACCCCCCGAAGGTGCTGATCCTGACCACCTTCGACCTCGACGAGTACGCCTTCTCCGGGCTGAAGGCGGGTGCCTCCGGGTTCATGCTCAAGGACGTGCCGCCCGGCGATCTGCTCGCCGCGATCCGCGCCGTGCACAGCGGTGACGCCGTGGTCGCGCCCTCCACCACCAGGCGACTGCTCGACCGGTTCGCGCCGATGCTGCCCAGCGGCGGCAAGGAGCCGCAGCACAAGGAGCTGCAGCGGCTCACCGAGCGCGAGCGCGAGGTCATGGTGCTGGTCGCCCAGGGCCTGTCGAACGGCGAGATCGCCGCCCGGCTGGTGCTGTCCGAGGCGACCGTGAAGACCCATGTGGGCCGGATCCTGACCAAGCTGGGCCTCAGGGACCGGGTGCAGGTGGTGGTCATGGCCTACGAGACCGGTCTCGTCCGGGCCGGCGGACACGGCTGAGCGGAGCGGGCGGACGCCGGCAGGGGCCGGCAGGGTCCCGGCTCGGTAGGGTCTGCGCATGCTCCTGTGGATCAACGGTCCCTTCGGGGGCGGAAAGACACAGACCGCGTACGAGATCCACCGCCGCCTGCCCGGCAGCGTCGTCTGCGACCCCGAACACGTCGGCTTCGGTCTGCACCGCACGCTCCCGCCCGCGCTGCGCGGTGATTTCCGGGAGCTGGTGTCCTGGCGGCAGGGTGTGGTCGAGGTCCTGGACCTGGCCCTCACCCGGCACAAGGGGGTGGTGATCGCCCCCATGACCGTCACCGACTCCGGCCACTTCGCCGAGACCGTCGGTCGGCTGCGCGAACTGGGGCACGACGTCCGGCACTTCACCCTGCTCGCGGGACGCGGGACCGTGCTGAGGCGGCTGCGGGAGCGCGGCCTGGGGCACCTGCTCGCCCGCATCGCGGGCAGAAGCGCCGGCCCGGGCCGGGAGTCCTGGGCCGTGCGGCAGCTCGACCACTGCCTCGAGCGGCTGCGCGAGCCGGAGTTCGCCGAGCACCTGTGGACGGACCACGTGACCGTGCCGGAGACGGCCGACCGGATCGCCGCTCTGGCCGGCCTGGCGCTGAGGCCCGACACCGACGGCCCGCTGCGGACCCGGCTGCGGCAGGCGAAGGTGGGCGTCCGTCACATCCGGTTCGACTGACGGCCGGCACCGGTACCGCCCGAGCGGTCACCCGCCCTCGCCGACGTGCTCCTCCGGCTCCTCCGGCTCTTCCCGTCGTTCCTCCGCCCGCTCCTCCGTCTGCTCCTCCGTCTGTTTCCCCGCCTGTTCCTCCAGCCGGGCCGCGAACTGCGCGACCGCGATCCGCACGTCGTTTGGCGTCCAGTCCAGGCCGGCGGCCCGCACGGAGACCTCGGTGAGGGACAGACCGGGGCCCGGGGAGCGCCAGCCGCCCGCGAAGAGCATCGTGCCCGTCTCCTCGGCGGTCCGGACCGCCGCCTCGGCGGCCACACCGGCCTCGTACGGCAGCCAGACCTGGAACTCATGGGTGTGCGGCACCTCGGGGTGCACACGCGCCCACGGCAGCCCCGCCGCGGCGAGGCCCTCGCGCAGCGCGGCGGCCACCACGCGCGCGTGCCGTACGTACGCGGGCAGACGGGGCAGCTCCCGCTCCAGGCCGGCCAGGGCCGACAGGGCCGTGGGGAACTGCTGGAAGACATCGCCGCCGTACCGGTGCCGCCAGGCCCTGGCCTCCTCCACCAGGTCCCCCGGGCCGGCGAGCGCGGCGCCGCCGTAGCCGTCGAGGGACTTGTAGAACGACACGTACACGCTGTCGGCCAGGTCCGCGATCTCCTCCAGCGGGCGGCCGAAGTGCACGGTGGACTCCCACAGACGCGCACCGTCGAAGTGCACCACCGCGTCACGCGCGTGTGCCGCTTCGACGAGCCCGGTGAGCTCCTCCCAGGTGGGAAGGAGGAAACCGGCGTCCCTGAGCGGCAGTTCGAGCATCAGCGTCCCGAAGGGCTCGTCGAGGCCGTGCACCTCCTCGGCGGTCGGCGGCCGGGGCGCGCTCGTCACCCGCACCGGACGCAGACCGGAGACCTGGCTGAGGGCATGCCTCTCGTGCACCTCGGGGTGGGACAGGGCGTGCAGCGCGACCGCCGGGTTGCCGGTGCGGCCCGCCCAGCAGCGCAGGGCGACCTGCTGGGCCATCGTGCCGGTCGGGAAGAAGGCGGCGGCGTCCTTGCCGAGCAGCCGGGCGACCTTCCGCTCCAGGGCCTCGACGACCCCGTCGCCGTACAGGTCCGACGGCTCGTCGAGGTCGTGGAACTCCTCCGCCCGCTCCAGCAGCGCCAGCCGCTCCCGGAGCGTCCCCAGGAACCCGGGGCGTGCGAGCACCCGTTCCGCGTTCCGGTGGGCCTTCGCACGCCGTGCGCGCAGCCGTTCGCGCTGCTCCTCGCACCCTCCGTCCGGGAGTCGCTCCTCCTGCCGGCCGTTCCGCTCCGCCCCGTCGGTCATGTCCGGGATCATCGCGGATCGCCGTGTGCGCCGACTGCGGCGGGCACCCGGATTTCCCGCCGGGTTCGTGGGGAAACCCACAGCCTGTGGACGGACGAACGTCCCCGGAACCGATCGCGTTAACATGACGAGAAATCGTCCGGTACCCGTAGCGGACTGGAACGGAAGGCGCCGTCGCGTGAGTACACATCAACAACCGGACCCCAGGGACCGCCCCGCGCGGCTCACCGTCGGCGTCGTGGGTGCCGGCCGGGTGGGCCCCGCGCTCGCCGCGTCCCTCCAGCTCGCCGGGCACCGCCCGGTGGCCGTGTCCGGGATCTCCGACGCCTCCCGGCGACGCGCCGAGCAGATGCTCCCCGGCGTGCCCCTGGTGCAGCCCGCCGAGGTGCTGCGCCGGGCCGACCTGGTGCTGCTGACCGTCCCCGACGACACCCTGCCCGGACTGGTCGCGGGCCTGGCCGAGACCGGAGCGGTGCGCCCCGGACAGCTGCTGGTGCACACCTCCGGCCGGTACGGCACGAAAGTGCTCGACCCCGCCCTGCGCGCGGGCGCGCTGCCGCTGGCCCTGCACCCGGCGATGACCTTCACCGGCACCCCCGTCGACGTGCAGCGGCTGGCCGGGTGCTCCTTCGGCGTCACCGCGCCCGAGGAACTGCGGACGGCCGCCGAGGCCCTGGTCATCGAGATGGGCGGCGAACCGGAGTGGATCGCCGAGGAGATGCGCCCGCTGTACCACGCGGCGCTCGCCCTGGGCGCCAACCACCTGGTGACCCTGGTCGCCCAGTCCATGGAGCTGCTGCGCCGGGCCGGTGTCGAGGCCCCCGACCGGATGCTCGGCCCCCTGCTCGGCGCCGCCCTGGACAACGCCCTGCGCTCGGGCGACGCGGCCCTGACCGGCCCCGTCGCACGCGGGGACGCCGGCACGGTCGCCGCCCACGTCAGCGAACTGCGCCGGCACGCCCCGCAGACCGTCGCCGGCTATCTGGCGATGGCCCGCGCCACCGCCGACCGCGCGCTCGCCCACGGCCTGCTCAAGCCCGAACTCGCCGAGGACCTGCTGGGAGTACTCGCCGGCGGTGCCGGCGTACCCGAGAACGGGGAAGACCGATGAGCCGTCGCACGTTCGAACTCGCCTCCACGGTGGACGACCTGGAGCGCGTACGCGCCCGCCGCACGGGCTCCGGACGCACCGCCGTCGTCATGACCATGGGCGCCCTGCACGAGGGCCACGCCACCCTGATCCGCACGGCCCGCACCCATGTCGGCGACCAGGGTTTCGTGATCGTCACCGTCTTCGTCAACCCGCTGCAGTTCGGCCCGGGCGAGGACCTCGACCGCTACCCGCGCACGCTGGAGGCGGACCTGAAGATCGCCGAGCAGGCGGGCGCCGACGTCGTGTTCGCGCCGTCCGTGGAGGAGGTCTACCCGGGCGGCGAACCCCAGGTCCGGATCAGCGCCGGCCCCATGGGCGAACGCCTGGAGGGAGCCTCGCGCCCCGGGCACTTCGACGGCGTGCTCACCGTGGTCGCCAAGCTGCTGCACCTCACCCGTCCCGACGTGGCCCTGTACGGCCAGAAGGACGCCCAGCAGCTCGCCCTGATCCGCCGTATGGTGCGCGACCTGAACTTCGGCGTGGAGATCGTCGCCGTGCCGACCGTGCGCGAGGACGACGGCCTGGCCCTGTCCAGCCGCAACCGCTACCTCTCCCCGCGGGAGCGGCGCACCGCCCTGGCGCTCTCCCGGGCCCTGTTCGCGGGCCGGGACCGGCACGCCGCCCAGGAGGCACTGCGGGCGCGGGCCCGCGAGGTGCCCTGCACACCGGCGCGCGCCGAGGCCCTCAGCGCGCTCGGGGAGTCCCGCGCGGCCGCCGACGCCGCCGCCGTCGCCAAGGCGTCCCCCGGCGCCGCCTCCGCCGTCCGCGCGGCCGCCCAGCTGGTCCTGGACGAGGCCGCGCGTCTCGACCCGCCGCTCGAACTCGACTACCTGGCCCTCGTCGACCCGTCCGACTTCACCGAGATCGACGACGACTTCACCGGCGAGGCCGTCCTCGCCGTCGCCGCCCGGGTCGGGACGACCCGGCTGATCGACAACATCCCCCTCACCTTCGGAACCCTCGGAGCCTCCTCGTGACCAGCACAGGCATACGACTGCACGCACCCGCGCCCGGGTGGTCCATCACCGCGGACGTCGTGGTCGTCGGCTCCGGGGTGGCCGGTCTGACCGCCGCGCTGCGCTGCGAGGACGCCGGTCTGACGACGGTCGTGGTGACCAAGGCCCGTCTCGACGACGGCTCCACCCGCTGGGCCCAGGGCGGCATCGCGGCGGCCCTCGGCGAGGGGGACACCCCCGAGCAGCACCTGGACGACACCCTGGTGGCGGGCGCGGGCCTGTGCGACGAGGAGGCCGTACGGCTGCTCGTCACCGAGGGGCCCGACGCCGTACGGCGGCTGATCTCGACCGGCGCACACTTCGACACCGACGACGAGGGCGGCATCCAGCTCACCCGCGAGGGCGGCCACCACCGCCGCCGCATCGCCCACGCGGGCGGCGACGCGACGGGCGCGGAGATCTCCCGGGCGCTCGTCGAGGCGGTACGCGCACGGGGCGTGCGCACCATCGAGAACGCGCTCGTCCTGGATCTGCTCACGGACGCCGACGGCCATGCCGCGGGCGTGACCCTGCACGTCATGGGCGAGGGCCAGCACGACGGCGTGGGCGCCGTGCACGCGCCCGCCGTGGTCCTGGCCACCGGCGGCATGGGCCAGGTCTTCTCCGTGACCACCAACCCGTCCGTGTCCACGGGCGACGGCGTGGCGCTCGCCCTGCGCGCGGGGGCGGAGGTCTCCGACCTGGAGTTCGTGCAGTTCCACCCGACCGCGCTGTTCCTCGGCGCCGACGCCGAGGGCCAGCAGCCGCTGGTCTCCGAGGCGGTGCGCGGCGAGGGCGCCCACCTGGTCGACGGCGACGGCGTGCGCTTCATGGTGGGGCAGCACGAACTGGCCGAACTCGCGCCCCGGGACATCGTCGCCAAGGGCATCATGCGGCGGATGCGGGAGCAGGACGCCGCGCACATGTTCCTCGACGCCCGGCACTTCGGCGCGCGGATGTGGGAGCAGCGTTTCCCGACCATCCTGGCCGCCTGCCGCGCCCACGGCATCGACCCGGTCACCGAGCCCGTCCCGATCGCCCCGGCCGCCCACTACGCCTCCGGAGGCGTGCGCACGGACTCCCGCGGCCGGACGACCGTGCCCGGCCTGTACGCGTGCGGCGAGGTGGCCTGCACCGGCGTGCACGGCGCCAACCGGCTCGCCTCCAACTCCCTGCTGGAGGGGCTGGTCTACGCCGAGCGCATCGCCGCCGACATCGCGCGGGAGCGGGCGGCCGGCGGCCTTGCCGCGCGCGTGGCGCTGCCCGTCGCGCACGCCGGCCGGGATGCGCACCCCCTGCTCCCCTCCGAGGCCCGGTTCACGATCCAGCGGATCATGACCGAGGGCGCGGGCGTCCTGCGCTCCGCCGCCTCCCTGGCCACGGCCGCCGACCGGCTCGAGCGGCTGCACACCGAGGCCCGCGAGGCCCTGGAGGAGAACGGCAAGACCCCCGAACCCGGCGTCGACACCTGGGAGACCACCAACCTGCTGTGCGTGGCCCGCGTCCTGGTCGCCGCCGCCCGGCTGCGCCGGGAGACCCGCGGCTGCCACTGGCGCGAGGACCACCCCGGGCGCGACGACACCCACTGGCGCCGCCACATCGTCGTACGGCTGAATCCGGACCACACGCCGGCCCTGAGCACCACGGACGGCGCAGACTTCCCCCCGACCCGTCCCGAGGCCCCCGCGCCCCCGCGTTCCCAGGAGCAGTGACCCACGTGAGCACCGAAGACCTTCCCCTCGCCTCGAACGGCTGCTGCGGCGGCGGCTGCGCCTGCGGCGCGGACGCCGGCGAGGAGTACCCGGAGTGCGGGCTCGACCCCGCCCTCGCCCGGCTCCTGGCGGACGCCGGACTCGACCCCGTCGAGGTCGAGGACATCGCCAACGTCGCCATCCAGGAGGACCTCGCCGGCGGCGTGGACGTCACGACGGTCGCGACCATCCCCGAGACGGCCGTGGCCACCGGTGACTTCGTCGCCCGCGAGGCGGGCGTCGTGGCCGGTCTGCGCGTGGCCGAGGCCGTGCTGTCGGTCGTCTGCACGGACGACTTCGAGGTCGAGCGGCACGTCGAGGACGGCGACCGCGTCGAGGCCGGGCAGAAGCTGCTGTCGGTCACCACGCGCACGCGTGACCTGCTGACCGCCGAGCGCAGCGCGCTGAACCTGCTGTGCCACCTGTCCGGCATCGCGACCGCCACGCGCGCGTGGGCGGACGCCCTGGAGGGCACCAGGGCGAAGGTGCGCGACACCCGCAAGACCACGCCCGGGCTGCGCTCGCTGGAGAAGTTCGCCGTCCGGTGCGGCGGCGGCGTGAACCACCGGATGGCGCTGTCGGACGCGGCCCTGGTGAAGGACAACCACGTGGTGGCCGCCGGCGGGGTCGCGCAGGCCTTCAAGGCCGTGCGGGAGGCGTTCCCCGACGTGCCGATCGAGGTCGAGGTGGACACCCTGCACCAGCTGCGCGAGGTCGTGGACGCCGGGGCCGACCTGATCCTGCTGGACAACTTCACGCCCGGCGAGTGCGAGGAGGCCGTGGCGATCGCCGGCGGCCGGGCGCTGCTGGAGGCCTCGGGCCGGCTCACCCTGGACAACGCCCGTGCCTACGCCGAGACCGGTGTCGACTTCCTGGCCGTGGGGTCCCTGACCCACTCCTCGCCGATCATGGACATCGGCCTGGATCTGCGCGAGGCGGAGTAGTGACCATGCTCCTGACGATCGATGTCGGCAACACGCACACGGTCCTGGGACTGTTCGACGGGGAGGACATCGTCGAGCACTGGCGCATCTCCACGGACCCGCGCCGCACGGCCGACGAGATGGCGGTGCTGCTGAACGGTCTCATGGGCATGCACCCGCTGCTCGGCGAGGAGCTGGGCGACGGCATCGACGGCATCGCGGTCTGCGCGACCGTGCCGTCGGTGCTGCAGGAACTGCGGGAGGTGACCCGGCGCCACTACGGCGACGTGCCCGCGGTGCTCGTCGAACCGGGCGTGAAGACGGGGGTGCCGATCCTGTTCGACAACCCCAAGGAGGTCGGCGCCGACCGGATCATCAACGCGGTGGCGGCGAACGAGCTGTACGGCGGGCCGGCGATCGTCGTCGACTTCGGCACGGCGACGACGTTCGACGCGATCAGCGCGCGCGGGGAGTACGTCGGCGGGGTCATCGCGCCCGGCATCGAGATCTCCGTGGAGGCGCTGGGCGTCAAGGCGGCGCAGCTGCGGAAGATCGAGGTGGCCCGGCCGCGCAGCGTGATCGGCAAGAACACGGTCGAGGCGATGCAGGCCGGCATCATCTACGGGTTCGCCGGGCAGGTCGACGGGGTGGTGCGCCGGATGGCCCGGGAGCTGGCCGACGACCCGGACGACGTGACGGTGATCGCGACGGGCGGGCTGGCGCCGATGGTGCTGGGCGAGTCCTCGGTGATCGACGAGCACGAGCCGTGGCTGACGCTGATCGGACTGCGGCTGGTGTACGAACGGAACGTGTCGCGCCTCTGAGCCGCCCGCGAGCCCCTGAGCCCGCGAGCCCGCGAGTGCGCGCGCCTGCGGGTTTGCGGGTCCCAGGTCCCGGACCTCGGGCGCGGGAAGAGTGCCCGGCCCGGAACGGCTCCGAGCGCGTGCCATGCGCCCGATTTGTCCGATTGGCGCGTATGGTCGGGCCATGCCCACGCCACACGGAACCCGCGGCGGCATGGCGTTCGGTGCGGAGGAGCTGCGTGTGCTCCGCCGCGCCCTCGCCCTCGCCGTTCACTCCCCTTCCGCCGGAGCCGAGGACGTACGGGACTGTCTCCGGCTCGCCGAGTCGCTCGACGAGGCCATCCGCGAGGGCGTCCGGCTGCGCGCGTTCCTGCTGGCCGACCTCGCCCGCTACCGTGCCGCCCTCCCCGGCACGGCGGCCGCCTATCTGGCCCTGCTCGAGGAGTGCCTGGAGACCGGCCACCGGCCCACTCCCGACGACGTGACCGCCCTCCAGGCCCTGAGCGGCAACCCGGCCGCCGCCTCCCTCCTGCCCAGGGCCCGCGCGACGGTCCCGACGGCCCGCACCGCCCCGGCCGGACGGGCCGCGTGGACGGCGGCGGC
>NZ_BAAAHG010000081.1:0-14472 GCF_039525155.1 Streptomyces thermoalcalitolerans
CCGCCGCGGCGACGGCCGGCCCGGCGTACAGGCCGACGGTCCGCCCCGCGTGGTTCGTCCGTTCCCAGCGCCGGCGCCCGCCGGGCGCCGCGGCACGCAACCCGGCCGTCCCGGCCCGGGCGAGACCGGCGGCCAGCGCGAAAGAGGTGGCGATACGGGAGATCATCCCGCCACCCTATGACGCCCCGGGCACGGTGGCCGGAGGGATCCGCCGGAGAGCTCGCGGCACCCGGTGCGGTGCGCCGCGAGCCGGTGAACTTTTCCCCAGCCGCAGCAGGAGCCGGCCACGGAGCTAGCCGTCCGCCTGGGCCGTGGCGAGCAGTTCCTCGGCGTGGGCCCGGGCCGTCTCCGAGTCCTCCTGGCCCGCCAGCATCCGGGACAGCTCCCGGATGCGCTCCTCGCCCTCGAGCACCCTCACCCCGGAACGGGTCACCGAGCCGTCGCTGGTCTTCTCGACCAGCAGCTGCCGGTCGGCGAAGGCGGCGACCTGGGGCAGATGGGTCACCACGATGACCTGGGCGGTCTTCGCCAGCCGGGCCAGACGCCGCCCGATCTCCACCGCGGCCTTGCCGCCGACGCCCGCGTCCACCTCGTCGAACAGGTAGGTCGGCACCGGGTCCGTCCCCGCGAAGACCACCTCGACGGCCAGCATCACGCGCGACAGCTCACCGCCGGAGGCGCCCTTGGCGATCGGCCGCGGCGGCGCGCCGGGATGCGGGGCGAGCAGCAGCTCGACCTCGTCGACGCCGGTCGGCCCGTAGGCGACCGTCCGGCCGCCCACCTCGATGCCCTCGGGGTCCTCGGTCTGCCGGACGGCGAACGACACGCGCGCGTGCGGCATGGCCAGCGAGGCCAGCTCGGCGGTCACGGCGGCGGCGAACCGCTCCGCGGCCTTGGTCCGGGCATCCGTCAGAGCCTGGGCGAGCGCGCCCAGTTCGGTGCGCAGCTCGTCCCGCTCGGCGGTCAGCTCCTCGATCCGCTCGTCGTCGGAGTCCAGCTCCGTCAGCCGGGCGGCGCTCCGTTCGGCCCAGGCGAGCACGGCGTTCACGTCCTCGCCGTACTTGCGGGTCAGCGCGCCGATCGCGGCCCGCCGTTCCTCCACCGCCGCCAGCCGCAGCGGGTCGGCGTCCAGGTTGTCGACGTATCCCGCCAGCTCCCCGGCCACGTCGCCGAGCAGAATGCCGATCTCGCCGATGCGGTCGGCGAGCGCGGCCAGCACCGGATCGTGCGACCGCACGGCCTCCAGCGCCCGCTGGGCGCCCGCGACGAGGGTGGCCGCGTCGATGCCCTCGGGGTCCTCCGGACTGGCCGCGAGAGCGGCGTGTGCGGCCGTCGCGGCGGAGGACAGCGCCTCGGCGTGTCCCAGCCGCTCCGCCTCCTCGGCCAGTTCCACGTCCTCCCCGGCGCGCGGCTCGACCGCGGCGATCTCCTCGAGGCCGTAGCGCAGCATGTCGGCCTCCTGGGCCCGCTCACGCGCGCGCGTGGTGATCTCCTCCAGCTCCGCGGAGACCGCCTTCAGCCGCCGGTAGGTCTCGGTGTATTTCGCCAGGGGCACGGCGACCGCGTCGCCCGCGTACCGGTCGAGGGCCTGCCGCTGCCGGGACAGCTTCAGCAGCCCCTGCTGGTCGGACTGTCCGTGCACGGCCACCAGGTCGTCGGCGAGCTCGGCGAGCAGCCCCACGGGCACGCTCCGCCCGCCCAGGTGTGCCCGGGAGCGTCCTTCGGCGGAAACGGTACGGCTGATCAGCAGCGCCCCGTCGTCGAGCTCGGCGCCCGCCTCCTCGGCCCGTGCGGTGACGGAGGCGTCCGCGGGCACGGTGATCCGTCCCTCCACGATCGCCTTGTCCGCCCCGACCCGTACCAGTGCCGGATCCGCACGTCCGCCCAGCAGCAGTCCCAGGCTGGTGACCACCATGGTCTTGCCGGCACCCGTCTCCCCCGTGACGGCGGTGAATCCGGGCGACAGCTCGACAACGGCGTCGTCGATCACTCCGAGCGACCGTATACGCATCTCCTCCAACACGTCCTTGACCATACGAGGTCGAAAGCGGAGAGCGCACGCAGGCCACCCATGTCACCCACAGGAGCGGTGCGCCGAAGGAGCGCGGGCCGCGCCGACGGGCTGCTGTGCCGCGCGGACGCGCCTGTCCCCTCCGGCGCACCGGGAAACACCTCTCACGGAGCGCCGGTGCGTCTCACGGATCGCTAGTGCGGCGCCCCCCGCCACCCGGAGACGGGCAGCGCGAACTTGGCGACCAGCCGGTCCGTGAACGACGCGTGGTGCAGCCGCGCCAGCCGCACCGGCACGGCCCCTCGCCGCACCTCCACCCGGGCCCCCGGCGGCAGCTCCACCGTCCGCCGCCCGTCGCACCACAGCACTCCCGGAGGGACGTGCGGCAGCACCTCGACGGCCAGGACGGAGTCCGGGGAGGTCACCAGCGGCTTGGCGAACAGCGCATGGGCGGAGATCGGCACCATCAGCAACGCCTCCACCTCCGGCCACACCACGGGCCCCCCGGCGGAGAAGGCGTACGCGGTGGACCCGGTCGGGGTGGCGCACACGATGCCGTCGCAGCCGAAGCCGGTCACCGGGCGCCCGTCGATCTCGAGCACGACCTCCAGCATCCGCTCGGCGGACACCTTCTGCACGGCCGCCTCGTTCAGCGCCCAGTCCGTGTGCACGATGTCGCCGTTGCTGTGCACGACCACGTCGACGGTCATGCGCTCCTCGACCTCGTACGCCTTGCCGACCACCCGGTCGACGACCTTGTCCAGGTCGTCCCGCTCGGCCTCGGCGAGGAATCCGACCCGCCCGAGGTTCACCCCGAGCATCGGCACTCCGGAGGCCCGGCCGAACTCCGCGCCGCGCAGCAGTGTGCCGTCGCCGCCGAGCACGATGAGCAGTTCGCACCCGTCCAGGGACTGGGGGGTGGCCTCCTTGACCAGCTCGACCTCGTCCGGCAGCGGCAGGTCGCGTGCCTCGGCCTCCAGGGCGCGTACCCCGATGCCGGAGCGCAGCAGCCCCTTGACCACGAGCTCGGCGCTGCGGATGGCGGCCGGCCGGCCGGTGTGGGCCAGCAGGAAAACGGTTCGGGTCTGGGTCTGTGTCAACGCGGCCCCTCCGCCACTGCACGGTCGACGTCGGCCGGGTCCAGGGCGGGTGCCCCGGCACGCAGCCACAGAAAGTACTCGACGTTCCCGGACGGTCCGGGCAGCGGACTCGCGGTGACACCTCGCACTCCGAGTCCCAGCTCCCACGCCTTCGCGGCCACGCCCCGCACGGCTTCCGCCCGCAGTTGCGGACTCCGTACGACGCCCCCGCTGCCCAGCCGCTCCTTTCCCACCTCGAACTGCGGCTTGACCATCATCACCAGATCGGCGTCCGGTTTCACGCACCGCACCAGGGCGGGCAGCACCAGGCCGAGCGAGATGAAGGACAGATCTCCGACGACAAGATCCACAGGCTCCCCATCGATCGCCTCGAGCGTCAACTCCCTTACGTTCGTACGGTCCTTGACGGTGACGCGTTCATCCTGCCGGAGCGTCCAGGCGAGTTGTCCGTATCCGACGTCGACGGCGATGACATGGGCGGCGCCCGCACGCAGCAGCACGTCGGTGAAGCCCCCGGTGGAGGCGCCGGCGTCCAGGGCCCGCCGCCCCTGGACGACAAGTCCCCGGGGGACGAAGACCTCGAGCGCGCCGGCGAGCTTGTGGCCGCCCCGGGAGACGTAGTCGGGGTCGTTGTCGTCGGGGGCGACGACGATGGCGGCGGAGGCCTCCACCTGCGTGGCGGGTTTGGTCGCGACGGTCTTGCCGACGGTGACCCGTCCGGCGGCGATCAGCTGGCCGGCGTGCTCACGCGAGCGTGCGAGCTTCCGGCGGACCAGCTCCGCGTCCAGACGACGGCGTGCGACTCCTGCCACGTTCGGTTCAGCTCCTGTGTCGATACGGCGGTTGCTGTGAAAGGTTGCTACGAAAGGTGGGGCGCGGGCGGTCCCGGGCGCGCGTCGAGCGCGGTGAGCGCATCGCGCAGCCTCCCGTGTACATCCTCGTACACCTGGAGGTGTCCGTCCGTGGTGAGGTGGTCGGCGTCGCCGAGCCGCTCCAGGGCCGCGTCGACCTCGGCATTGCCGGTGGGAGTGCGGGGGACCTCCAGGGGAGCGGGGGCGGTGGGGTCGCCGCCGGCGTCCGCGGCGCCCTCCTCCCCGGCCGCCGCTTCCTCCGCGGCAGCCGCCTCTTCCACGGCCGCTCCTTCTTCCACAGCCGCCGCTTCCTCCGCGGCCTCCGTCCCGGTCACAGAGTCGCTCATGCCCAGACGCTACCGCGAAGCGCTGGGGTACCGTCGACTCCGATGGCCACGATCGAGGAGTGCCGCAGGGCACTCGAGAAGCTTTCGGACAACATGGCGGGCGCCGAGGGGAACGTCCGTGCGGCGGCTGCGCTGAACCGCTCGGTGAGCTGCCATCTCAAGGACCTCGACGTCACCTTCGTGGGGCGCCTGGTGGACGGCCGGATCGAGGTGCGGGACACCGTCCAGGGCCCGCCGCCCGAGAAGGCCCGGATCAGGCTGGTCATGACCGGTGACGACCTGGTCGCGCTGGTCGGCGGGGAGCTGAACTTCGCCATGGCGTGGGGATCGGGCCGGGTGAAGCTGGAGGCCGGCCTGCCGGACCTGTTCCGGCTCAGGAAGCTTCTGTAGCCTCCACGCGAGCCTCCTCCGCGCGCACGCGTGCCCTGCGCGCGGCCGGCACCACCAGCGGTGTGCCGGTCTCCGGGTCCTCGACGACCTGGCAGCGCAGCCCGAAGACCTCCTCCACCAGCTCGGCGGTGACGATGTCGCCCGGTGCGCCCTGGGCGATGACCTTCCCTCCGCGCAGGGCGATGAGGTGAGTGGCGTAGCGGGCGGCGTGGTTGAGGTCGTGCAGGACGGCCACGAGGGTGCGGCCCTGCTCCTCGTGCAGCTCGGCGCACAGGTCGAGGACGTCGATCTGATGCTGGATGTCCAGGTACGTGGTCGGCTCGTCGAGCAGCAGCAGCGGTGTCTGCTGGGCGAGGGCCATGGCGATCCACACGCGCTGGCGCTGGCCGCCCGACAGCTCGTCGACATAGCGGTCGGCGAGTTCGGCGACCCCGGTCCGCTCCATGGCCTCCCGGACGATCCGCTCGTCCTCGGCCGACCACTGGCGCAGGATGCCCTGGTGCGGGTAGCGGCCCCGGCCCACCAGGTCGCCGACGGTGATCCCGTCGGGTGCGATCGCGGACTGCGGCAGCAGCCCGAGCGTCCGGGCGACCTTCTTGGCGGGCATCGACTGGATGACCTGCCCGTCGAGCAGCACCCGGCCCTGAGTGGGCTTGAGCATCCTCGACAGCGCCCGCAGCAGCGTGGACTTGCCGCATGCGTTCGGGCCGACGATCACCGTGAAGGAGTTGTCGGGGATCTCCACCGACAGCTGCTCGGCGATGACCCGCTGGTCGTAGGCGAGAGTGACGTTGTCGGCGGTCAGGCGGCTCACGGCGCTCCTTCGGTTGTTCACTGTGCTGCTGGGGGTGTCGTTTGGATCAGGCCGGCTCCTGTGCACGGTGCCCTTGCAGCCGGGGTGAGCGGGGTCCGGTGCGTGCAGATGCAAGGCGGAGGAGGGAGTCGACGCGGAGCGTCGGCGAGTGACGACAACGCCGCAGATGGGCGTGCCGAACCCCGCGACTTGCGGCCTGATCCAAACGGCACCCCCTAGAACGCTCATATCCGGCCGGCCCTGCGCTCGGTGACCAGCAGCCACAGCAGGTAGATGCCGCCGAGCACTCCGGTGACCACGCCGACGGGCAGCTGGTCGGCGCCGAAGGCGCGCTGTGAGGCCCAGTCGGCGGTGACCAGCAGGGCGGCGCCCATGCACAGGGAGGGCACCAGGTTGGGGCCGGGCGAGCGGGTCAGGCGGCGGGCGAGCTGCGGCGCTGTCAGGGCGACGAAGCTCACGGGGCCGGCGGCGGCGGTGGCGGCGGCGACCAGCAGCACGGCGGAGCCCAGCATCAGCAGCCGTACACGCTCGACGCGCACTCCGAGGGCGTAGGAGATGTCGTCGCCCATCTCCAGCATCCGCAGCCCGCGCGCACAGCCGAGGACGAGCGGGAGGAGTACGGCCCACAGGGCGAGCAGCGGCCAGACCTGGGTCCAGTCACGGCCGTTGAGGGAGCCGGTCAGCCAGACCACCGCGCGGGCGGCGTCCACGAAGTCGGCCCTGGTGATCAGATAGCCGTTGACCGCGGTGGCGACCGCGTTGACACCGATGCCGACCAGGACCAGCCGGTAGCCGTGCACACCCTGCTTCCAGGCGAGCAGATAGATGGCGAGGCCGGTCGTCAGACCGCCCACGAGCGCCCCGAGGGTGACGGCGGTGGCGCTGCCCGAGAACAGGACGATGACGCTCAGCGCACCGGCCGTCGCCCCCTGGGAGAGGCCGAGCACGTCCGGACTGCCCAGCGGGTTGCGGGAGATGGACTGGAACAGGGCGCCGCCGAGGCCGAGGCAGGCGCCGACCAGCAGCCCGACGAGGACGCGGGGCAGCCGCAGTTCGCGGACGATGAACTCCTGCCCCGGGTTGCCCTCACCGGCGAGCGTGCCGAGGACGTCGGCGGCGGACATCGGGAAGTCGCCGGTGCCGATGAGCACGACGCTCGCGGCGAGCGCGGCGACGACGAGCAGACCGACGACCGTGCAGGTGCGGACGTCGAGGCGGACGGACAGTCCGCCCGGGGTGCGCAGGGCCCGTACGGCGCGGGGAGTGCCGAGGGTCTTCACCGCTGGGCGAGTGCCGGTGGTCTTCACAGCTGGGCCGTCCTCCGCCGCCGTACGAGCAGGATGAACACCGGGCCGCCGATGATCGCGGTGACGACCCCGACCTGGAGTTCGGCGGGCCGGGCGACGACCCGGCCCACGACGTCCGCGCCGAGCAGCAGCACGGGCGACAGGACGGTGGCGTAGGGCAGGATCCAGCGCAGGTCGGGTCCGGTGAAGGAGCGCACGACGTGCGGGACCATCAGCCCGACGAACATGATCGGCCCGCAGGCGGCGGTCGCGGCCCCGCACAGCACGGTCGCGGAGAACAGGGCGAGCGCCCGGGTGCGGTTGAGGCCCGCGCCGAGGGCGCGTGCGGTGTCGTCGCCCATCTCCAGGGCGTTGAGCGGCCGGGCCAGCAGCAGGGCGACCACCGTGCCGATCACGAAGAACGGCAGCACCTGGACGATGACCGCGTCGGTGGCGGAGGTGAGCGAGCCCACGGTCCAGAAGCGCATCTTGCCCAGTGCCGCACCGTCCATGATCATCGCGGCCTGGAGGTAGCCGTAGAGCGCGGCGCTGATCGCGGTGCCGGCGAGGGCGAGCCGGACGGGTGTGGCGCCCCGGCTGCCGCCGAGGAACCACACCAGCACGCCCACGGCGGCGGCACCGAAGAAGGCGAACCAGACATAGCCGCTCAGGCTGGTCACGCCGAAGAACGTGATCGCGGTGACCACGGCGGCGGACGCACCCGCGTTGATGCCGAGGATGCCCGGGTCGGCCAGCGGGTTGCGGGTCACCGCCTGCAGGACGGCCCCGGCCAGCCCGAGCGCGGCTCCGGCGAGCAGACCGAGGACCGTACGGGACAGCCGTTCGCCGACCACGACGTCGCCGTAGGTCCCCGAGTCCTGGAACAGGCCGTGCCAGACCTGCGTCAAGGACAGCTCCTTGGCCCCGACCGCGATGCTCGCCAGGGCGACGAGCACCAGGATCACGACGGAGACAAGGAGCCCCAGTGAGCGTGCCGCCACGCGTTGTGGGGGCGCGGCGGCTGCCGCGCGCACTTCTGCAGGACTGTCGACCAACACGAGGTTAGGTTAGCCTAGCCTCCTCATGCGCTCGATCAGGTGTCATGCCTGCGGTCAGCGGCCGACGTAGGCCGCCAGATGCTCACCGGTGAGGGTGGAGCGGGCGGCGACGAGGTCGGCGGGCGTGCCCTCGAAGACGATCCGGCCGCCGTCGTGGCCGGCGCCGGGGCCCAGGTCGATGATCCAGTCGGCGTGCGCCATGACGGCCTGGTGGTGCTCGATGACGATGACCGACTTGCCGGAGTCGACGAGCCGGTCGAGCAGCCCCAGCAGCTGTTCGACGTCCGCGAGGTGCAGGCCGGTGGTCGGCTCGTCGAGGACGTAGATGCCGCCCTTCTCCGCCATGTGGGTGGCCAGCTTGAGCCGCTGCCGCTCGCCGCCGGACAGCGTGGTGAGCGGCTGGCCCAGGGTGAGATAACCAAGCCCGACGTCGATCAGCCGCCGCAGGATCGTGTGGGCCGCCGGGATGCGCGCCTCGCCGGCGCCGAAGAACTCCTCCGCCTCGGTCACCGTCATCGCCAGCACCTCACTGATGTCGCGGCCGCCCAGACGGTGGTTCAGGACCGAGGCCTCGAACCGTCTCCCCTCGCACTCCTCGCAGGTGGTGGCGACCCCGGCCATCATCGCCAGGTCGGTGTAGATGACACCGGCGCCGTTGCAGGTGGGGCAGGCCCCCTCGGAGTTGGCGCTGAACAGTGCCGGCTTCACGCCATTGGCCTTCGCGAACGCCTTGCGGATCGGATCGAGCAGTCCGGTGTACGTCGCCGGGTTGCTGCGCCGGGAGCCGCGGATCACGCTCTGGTCGACCGACACCACCCCCGCGTCGGCCGGGATCGAGCCATGGATGAGCGAGCTCTTGCCCGAGCCGGCGACCCCGGTGACGACGCACAGCACGCCCAGCGGGACGTCGACATCGACGTTCTTGAGGTTGTGGGTGGTGGCGCCGCGGATCGGGAGCGTGCCGGTCGGCTTGCGCACCGTCTCCTTCAGACGGGCCCGGTCGTCGAGATGGCGGCCGGTGACGGTGCCGGAGGCCCGCAGCCCCTCGACGGTGCCCTCGTAGCAGACGGTGCCGCCCGCCGCACCGGCGCCGGGACCGAGGTCGACGACGTGGTCGGCGATCGCGATCACTTCCGGCTTGTGCTCCACCACGAGCACCGTGTTGCCCTTGTCCCGCAGCCGCAGCAGCACATTGTTCATCCGCTGGATGTCATGGGGGTGCAGGCCCGCGGTGGGCTCGTCGAAGACATAGGTGACATCGGTCAGCGACGAGCCGAGGTGCCGGATCATCTTGACGCGCTGCGCCTCGCCGCCCGACAGCGTGCCCGACGGCCGGTCGAGCGAGAGGTAGCCGAGACCGATCTCCACGAACGAGTCGAGGGTCTGCTGCAGCGCGGTGAGCAGCGGTGCCACCGAGGGCTCGTCGAGACCGCGGATCCACTCGGCCAGATCGCTGATCTGCATCGCGCAGGCGTCGGCGATGCTGATGCCCTTGATCTTCGACGACCGGGCCGCCTCGTTGAGCCGGGTGCCGTCGCACTCGGGGCAGGCGGTGAAGGTGACCGCCCGGTCCACGAACGCCCGGATGTGCGGCTGCAGCGCCTCCCGGTCCTTGGCGAGGAACGACTTCTGGATCCGCGGGACCAGCCCCTCGTAGGTCATGTTGATGCCCGCGATCTTCATCCTGGTCGGCTCGCGGTACAGGAAGTCGTGCCGCTCGGTCTCGGTGAAGTCGCGGATCGGCTTGTCCGGGTCGTAGAGGCCCGATTCGCTGTAGAGCCGGTAGTTCCAGCCGCCCGGCTTGTAGCCGGGAATGGCGAGCGCCCCCTCGGACAGCGACTTGGAGTCGTCGAAGAGCTGGGTCAGGTCGATGTCGGAGACCGTGCCCCGGCCCTCGCAGCGCGGACACATGCCGCCGGTGATGCTGAACTCGCGTCGCTCCTTCACGGTCTTCCCGCCGCGCTCCAGCGTGACCGCGCCCGCCCCGCTCATCGAGGGGACGTTGAAGGAGAACGCCTTGGCCGAGCCGATGTGCGGCTGCCCGAGCCGGCTGAAGAGGATGCGCAGCATCGCGTTGGCGTCGGTGGCGGTGCCGACCGTGGAGCGGGGGTCGGCGCCCATCCGCTGCTGATCGACGATGATCGCGGTCGTCAGCCCCTCGAGCACATCGACGTCGGGCCGCGCCAGCGTCGGCATGAAGCTCTGTACGAAGGCGCTGTACGTCTCGTTGATCAGCCGCTGCGACTCCGCGGCGATCGTGTCGAACACCAGCGAACTCTTGCCCGAGCCGGAGACACCGGTGAACACCGTCAGCCGGCGTTTGGGGATCTCGACGCCGACGTCCTTGAGGTTGTTCTCCCGCGCACCGTGCACACGGATCAGATCGTGGCTGTCGGCGATGTGCGGCGCGGACGGCTGCGTGTCCACCGTCGTGGTCATGCTCACTATGCCTCCCCTGATGTCCATGGCGGTCACGCTAGCCGCGGCCGGCTCGCCGGCGCTTCTTCATTTCTGACGAGTTCCGGCGAGCACCGGCGCGTCCCTTCAGCCGCGGCTGCACAGCGCCCGGTGCCGGTTTCACAGCCCCAGCCGCGCCAGCGCCTTCCCCCCGTCCAGCGCGCACGCGTTCTCGCCGCCCGCTGTCCACGCCGCCGCGCACAGCGCGCGCAGCCCGTCCAGGACCTCGCCGTCGCCGGCCAGCTCCAGCTGCTCCGCCCCCGCCCGCGCCGTCCATCCGCCGCACCGGAACCCGTCGCCGTCCCGGGTGATCCCCGGCTGCCCGGTGAGCAGGCCGCGCAGATCGGCGTCGATGTACGTCGGCCGGTGCTGCGGCGGCGCGGCGAGCAGCTGTGCCCCGTCCGTCACCCCGGTCAGGACCAGCAGCGAGTCGACACCGCCGTTGAACGCCCCCTCGATGTCCGTGTCCAGCCGGTCCCCGACCACCAGCGGCCGCTTCGCGCCGGTGCGCAGGATCGTCTCGCGGTGCATGGGCGGCAGCGGCTTGCCCGCCACCTGCGGCCGGGCGCCCGTGGCGATCCGCACCACCTCGACCGCCGCTCCGTTGCCCGGCCCGATCCCGCGTGCGCCCGGAATCGTCAGATCGGTGTTGGAGGCGAACCAGGGCACCCCGCGGGCGACGGCGTAGCACGCTTCCGCCAGGCGCCCCCACGGCATCTCGGGGCCGCCGTAGCCCTGCACCACCGCGGCCGGGTCGTCGTCGGCCGACTCCACCGGCTCCAGTCCGCGCTCGCGCAGCGCCACCCGCAGCCCTTCCCCGCCGATCACCAGCACACGTGCCCCCCGCGGCACCTGATCGGCGATCAGCCGGGCCACCGCCTGCGCGGAGGTGACCACATCGGACGCCTGAGCCGGTATGCCCAGCTCGGTGAGGTGCGCGGCCACCGCGTCCGGGGTGCGCAGGGCGTTGTTGGTGACGTACGCCAGATGCATGCCGCCCGCTCGGGCGGTCGCGAGCGAGTCGACCGCGTGCGCGATCGCGCTCCCACCCGCGTACACCACCCCGTCCAGATCGAGCAGGGCCGTGTCATATGCCTTGCTCAGGGGCTGTGCACTGCCCTCGGGCCTCGTCCTGACGCCCTGCTTCATTCCTCATCCGCTCCTTGGACACCGGCTTTCCCCGATCATCTCCCATGCCGCTGACAGCCGTACGATGCCGGGATGAACACTGCAGGTCACTCACCGGCAACACCGCGCCGGGGCCTCGAGCTCATCCCGTTCCGAGGCCTTCGCTACGACCCCGACCGGGTCGGCAGCCTGGCAGCCGTGACATCCCCGCCGTACGACGTCGTCGTACGGCCCGACGGCCTGCACCATCTGGAGTCCGCCGACCCCCACAACATCGTCCGCCTGATCCTGCCGCAGGCCGACACGCCCAGCGCCCGCAACGAACAGGCCGCCGACACCCTGCGCCGCTGGCTGTCCGAGGGTGTCCTGACCATGGACCCCGAGCCGGGCCTGTACGTCTACGAGCAGAGCGACGGCGACGGGCTGCTCCAGCGGGGACTGATCGGCGCTCTGCGTGTGTCGGACCCGGCGGAGAACGTGGTGCTGCCCCACGAGGACGTGATGCCGCACATCGTCGCCGACCGTGCCGCCCTGATGCGCGCGACCCGGGCCAACCTCGAACCGCTGCTGCTCACCTACCGGGGCAACGGCTCGACGGCCGCCGCCGTCGCCGTCGAGCGCACCGCCGAGCGGCCTCCGTTGCTGTCGACGACCACCGAGGACGGCTTCAGCCACCGTCTGTGGGCCATCACCGACCCCGCCACCGTGGCCGGCATCCAGGAGGACCTGGTCCAGCACCAGGCCCTGATCGCCGACGGCCATCACCGCTGGGCGACCTATCGGCGTCTGCGTGCGGAGCATCCCTCTCCCAGTGCCTGGGACTACGGTCTGGTGCTCCTCGTCGACACGGCCCGCTATCCGCTCCGGGTCCGCGCCATCCACCGCCTGTTGCACGGTCTGCCGGTCGCCGACGCACTGGCCGCGCTGGCCGGCCGGTTCCGCGTGCGGCACCTGGACAAGCCCCTGGGCGAGGCGCTGGCGGCGCTGGCGGACGCGGCCGAGGAGGGCAACGCCTTTCTTCTCGCCGGGGACGGCACCTTCCACCTCGTGGACCGTCCGGACCCGGACCTGCTGGCCCGCACGGTCCCCACCGGGCACCCGGCTGCCTGGCGCACTCTCGACACCACGGTTCTGCACGCCACGCTCCTCGAGCATGTCTGGGGCATCCCCGAGGACTCCCCGGCCCACATCGCCTACATCCACGACACGGCGGCCACCGTGGAGAAGGCCGAGCAGGACGGCGGCACCGCCGTCCTGCTGCACCCGGTCCGCGAGGAAGTCGTCCGCGACCTGGCCCGCCAGGGCGTCACCCTGCCCCGGAAGTCGACGTCGTTCGGGCCGAAGCCGGCTTCGGGGCTGGTGCTGAGGGCGCTGGACCTCTGAGGGGGACGTCAGTCCCTGTCGTCCTCCTCGTGCCGGCCGGGCCGGCTGCTCCGGCCGTCCTCGCGGTCCTTGTCGGTCTCGTCAGTCTTGCCGGTCTTGTCGGCCTCGGCGACTTCGTCGATGCCGTCGATGCCGTCGATGTCGTCGACCTCGTCAGCGGTCTCGTCGAGCGCGTCGGTGAACTCCACACCGTCCAGCTCGGCCAACCTGTCGGAGGCGTCGGTGCTGCCGTCCCGGTCGGCCTCGGCGGCCTTGGCGAACCACTCCCGCGCCTCCTTCTCCCGGCCCGCGGCGAGCAGCGCGTCGGCGTAGGCGTACCGCAGCCTCGCGGTCCACGGCTGGACGGACTTGGCGGCCAGCTCGGGGGTCTGCAGCGTCACGATGGCCGCGTCCAGCTGGCCCATGTCACGCCGGGCGCCGGCCGCGACGAGCCGCATCTCCACCCGACCGGCCTTGTCCAGCTTCTGCACCTCGGGCGCCCCGGCCATGTCCAGCGCCTTCTCCGGCCGCCCGAGCCCGCGCTCGCAGTCGGCCATGAGGGGCCACAGGTCCACGCTGCCGGTCATCCGGCGGGCGGCCCGGAACTCGGCGAGCGCCTCACCGTACTTCTGGTTGGCGTACGCGGCGAATCCGGCCGCCTCCCGTACGGCGGCGACCCGGGACGCCAGCCGCAGGGCCACCTTGGAGTAGGCGTAGGCGGACTCGGGGTCCTCGTCGATCAGCCGGGCGACCATCACCAGGTTCCTGGCCACTTCCTCGGCGAGCGTCTTCGGCAGGCTCTGCAGCTCCTGCCGCACGTCCTTGTCGATCTCCTCGCCGGTGACCTCCTTCGGGATCGGCAGCCGCTCGATCGGCTCACGGTCCCTGTCACGGCCCCGGCTGCGGTCCCGCTCGTCGCGGAAGCGACCGCTACCACGCCGGTCGTCGCGGCCCCGGAAACCACCGAGGCGCCTGCCGCGATCGTCACGGCGGGGACCGTGTCCACCGCGGTCGTCACGGCCGCGGTAGCCCCCGCGGTCGTCGTCGCGGCGGCTCTGGCCACGGTCGTCCTCACGCCGCTCGTCACGGCGGAAGTCCCGCCGGTCGTCCCACCAGTCGTCGCGTCGGTCGTCGCGGCGGGAGAAGGAACGATTGCCCCCACGGCGGAAGCCACCGCGCTCGCCGCGCTCGAACCTGTCGTCGCGGCGGGAGAAGGAACGGTCACCCTCACGACGGAAGCCACGGTCACGATCGTCGCGGCGGCCATACCCCCCACGATCGCCCTCACGCCGATCGTCCCGACGGAAGCCACCGCGCTCGCCACGCTCGAACCTGTCGTCGCGGCGACCGTAGCCGGCACGGTCACTGCCACGACGGGAGCCTCCGCGGTAGCCGCCGCGGTCACCGCGGTCACCACCGTCCCGGCGTCGCTGATCGCGCTCTGGGCGCTCGTCGGGAGAGTTGGTGGACATCGGTGACTCCTGTCTTCTGTATGTCTGCACTTCTTCCGGGAAGAAATGAAATAACCCCTGGCCCCAGCTGAACGCTGGCGACCAGGGGTCATCCAAAAATTGTCCGGCGGCGTCCTACTCTCCCACAGGGTCCCCCCTGCAGTACCATCGGCGCTGTAAGGCTTAGCTTCCGGGTTCGGAATGTAACCGGGCGTTT
>NZ_BAAAHG010000082.1:0-13992 GCF_039525155.1 Streptomyces thermoalcalitolerans
CGCGGGCGCGTCCGTCGCGGCCGGCCCCGGCCGGTGCGCACCCGCCCGCCGGACCGCCCGGCCGTCAGGCCAGGCCCAGTCGCTCCGCCGCCGCCGTCGCGTCGACCGGGACCGTGACCGGCTGGGGAGCACCGGCGACGGCCCAGTCGGGGTCCTTCAGGCCGTTGCCGGTGACCGTGCAGACGATCCGCTGCCCGGGGTCGACCTTGCCCTGTTCGGCGGCCTTCAGCAGACCGGCGACGGACGCGGCGGAGGCGGGCTCGACGAAGACGCCCTCCTGCGCGGCCAACAGCCGGTAGGCACGCAGGATTTCACGGTCCGTCACCTCGTCGATGGCGCCGCCGGATTCGTCGCGCGCGGCCAGGGCGTACGTCCAGGACGCCGGGTTGCCGATCCGGATCGCGGTGGCGACGGTCGTCGGGTCCTTGACGACCTCGCCGCGCACGATCGGGGCGCTGCCGGAGGCCTGATAGCCCCACATCCGGGGCGTCCGGGTGGCGACGCCGTCGGCGGCGTACTCCTTGTAGCCCTTCCAGTAGGCGGTGATGTTGCCCGCGTTGCCGACCGGGAGGACGTGGATGTCGGGGGCGTCGCCCAGCATGTCCACGATCTCGAAGGCGGCCGTCTTCTGGCCCTCGATGCGCACCGGGTTGACCGAGTTGACCAGCGCCACGGGGTAGTTGTCGCTGAGTTCGCGGGCAAGCGTGAGGCAGTCGTCGAAGTTGCCGTCGACCTGGAGGATCCGCGCACCGTGCACGAGGGCCTGGCCCATCTTGCCGAGCGCGATCTTGCCCCGCGGCACCAGCACCGCGCAGACCATCCCGGCCCGTACGGCGTACGCCGCGGCCGAGGCGGAGGTGTTCCCGGTGGAGGCGCAGATGACGGCCTTCGCGCCCTCCTCCTTGGCCCGGCTGATCGCCATGGTCATCCCGCGGTCCTTGAAGGACCCGGTCGGGTTCGCGCCCTCGACCTTGAGGTGGACCTCGCAGCCGGTGCGCTCGGAGAGCACCTGCGCGGGCACGAGGGGCGTACCGCCCTCACGGAGGGTGACAACCGGCGTGTTGTCGGTCACCGGCAGGCGGTCCCGGTACTCCTCGATGATTCCGCGCCACTGGTGGGTCATTGCTGGTTACTCTCCTTCAACCCGCATGATGCCGGCGACACCCCGCACGGTGTCGAGCTTGCGCAGCGCCTCCACGGTCCCGCCGAGGGCAGCGTCGGAAGCACGGTGGGTGACGACGACGAGGGAGGCCTCGCCGTCCTTGCCCTGCTGACGAACAGTGTCGATGGAAACCCCGTGCTCGGCGAACACGGTGGCGACCTGGGCGAGCACACCCGGCTTGTCGGCGACGTCCAGGCTGATGTGGTAGCGCGTGACGACCTCGCCCATGGGCGACACGGGCAGGGCCGCGTACGCCGACTCGCCGGGCCCGGTGGTCCCGCTGAGCCGGTTGCGGCAGACGGCCACCAGGTCGCCGAGCACGGCGGAGGCGGTGGGCGCGCCGCCGGCGCCGGGCCCGTAGAACATCAGCTGCCCGGCCGCGTCGGACTCGACGAACACGGCGTTGTACGCGCCGCGCACGGAGGCCAGCGGGTGGGTGAGCGGAATCATGGCCGGGTGCACGCGTGCGGTGACCGACGTGCCGTCCTCGGTGCGCTCGCAGATGGCGAGCAGTTTGATGGTGTGGCCCATCTGTTTGGCGGAGACGAAGTCCGCGGCGGTGACCTCGGTCATCCCCTCGCGGTAGACGTCGTCGAGCCGCACCCGGGTGTGGAAGGCGATCCCGGCGAGGATGGCGGCCTTGGCGGCGGCGTCGAACCCCTCGACGTCGGCGGTCGGGTCGGCCTCGGCGTACCCGAGCGCGGTCGCCTCGTCCAGCGCCTCCTGGTAGCCCGCCCCCGTGGAGTCCATCTTGTCGAGGATGAAGTTGGTGGTGCCGTTGACGATGCCGAGCACGCGGTTGACCTTGTCCCCGGCGAGGGACTCGCGCAGCGGCCGGATCAGCGGGATGGCACCGGCGACGGCGGCCTCGTAGTACAGGTCCTTGCCGTGGGCCTCCGCGGCGGCGTGCAGGGCGGCCCCGTCCTGGGCCAGCAGGGCCTTGTTCGCGGAGACGACGGAGGCGCCGTGCTCGAAGGCGGTGGTGATGAGCGTGCGGGCGGGCTCGATCCCCCCGATGACCTCGACCACGACGTCGATGTCGCCGCGTTTGACGAGCGCGGTGGCATCGGTGGTGACCAGCTCGGCGGGGATCCCCTCCCGTACTTTGTCGGGCCGCCGCACCGCGATCCCGGCGAGCTCCACCGGGGCCCCGATTCTGGCGGCGAGGTCGTCGGCGTGCGTCGTCATGATGCGCGCCACCTCTGAGCCGACAACCCCACAGCCCAGCAGCGCCACCTTCAGCGGACGCGTACGCATCATCCGACCTCGTTTCCTCATACCGACTACGGTTGGACCAGTCTCACCCACCGGATCGGAGTTTCCGCCTTTTGTCCGGATCGTGAGATGTCTGTTTCATTCCCGTCGGCCCGGAGAACAGGAGATCTTCCGGCCTCACCGGCGCCCGGACCTTCGGGCTTCCTGTTTTCCAGGCCCACAGGATCTTTTCCCGCCCCACAGGATCCCTGGACGTCCCCCGGCTCCCGGGGCCGCCTCACCCGACGTCGAGCCGCAGCAGATCCTCCTCCGTCTCCCTCCGGACGATGACCCGTGCCTCCCCGTCGGCGACGGCGACCACCGGCGGGCGCAGCACGTGGTTGTAGTTGCTGGCCATGGACCGGCAGTACGCGCCCGTGGCCGGCACCGCGACGAGGTCGCCGGGCGCCAGGTCGGCCGGGAGGAACGCGTCCCTCACGACGATGTCCCCGCTCTCGCAGTGCTTGCCGACGACCCGGACGAGCATGGGCTCGGCGTCGGAGACACGGGACGCGAGAGCGATGCTGTACTCGGCATCGTAGAGGGCGGTACGGATGTTGTCGGACATACCACCGTCGACGGACACATACGTCCGCAGTCCCTCGAGCGGCTTGATGGTGCCGACCTCGTAGAGGGTGAAGGCGGTGGGCCCCACGATGGCCCGCCCCGGCTCGACGGAGATGCGGGGCGTGCGCAGCCGGGCGGCCTCGCACTCGCTGGAGACGATCTCGTGCAACGCCTTGGCGATCTCGTGCGGCTCCCGCGGGTCGTCGTCACTGGTGTACGCGATCCCGAGCCCGCCGCCGAGGTCGATCTCCGGCAGCTCGATCCCGTGCTCGTCCCGGATCTCCCTCAGCAGCCGGACCACGCGGTGCGCGGCGACCTCGAAGCCGGACATGTCGAAGATCTGCGACCCGATGTGGGAGTGGATCCCGGCCAGCTCCAGCCCGTCGAGCTGCAGCGCCCGCCGTACGGCCTCGGCGGCCTGGCCCCCGGCCAGCGGAATCCCGAACTTCTGGTCCTCGTGCGCGGTCGCGATGAACTCGTGCGTGTGCGCCTCGACCCCGACGGTGACACGGATCTGCACCCGCTGGCGGCGGCCGAGCTCCTGCGCGACATGGGCGACCCGCACGATCTCCTGGAAGGAGTCGAGCACGATACGGCCGACGCCGGCCTCGACGGCCCGGCGGATCTCCGCCATGGACTTGTTGTTCCCGTGGAAGGCGATCTTTTCGGCCGGCATCCCGGCGGAGAGGGCGGTGGCGAGCTCGGTGCCGGAACAGACGTCGAGGTTCAGCCCCTCCTCGTCGAGCCACCGGACGACGGCCCGGGACAGGAACGCCTTCCCGGCGTAGAACACGTCGGCGTCGTTCCCGAAGGCGGTGCGCCAGGCGCGGGCGCGGGCGCGGAAGTCGGCCTCGTCGAGGATGTAGGCGGGCGTGCCGAACCGCTCGGCGAGCTCGGTGACGGCGATGCCGCCGACGGTCACGACTCCGTCCTTGTCACGGGTGACGGTCCGCGCCCACACCTTCGGGTCGAGGGCGTTGAGGTCGGCGGGCGGCGGGGAGTAGTGCCCCTCGGGCAGGACATCGGCGTGACGGGGCCCGGCGGGGTGTGCGGAACGGCTCATGTCTGTTTCTCAGGCTCTCGGGATCTCTGGGGCTCTCAGAGGTGGTCGGGTGCGTCGATGCCGAGCAGGGACAGGCCGCCGGCCAGCACCGCCCCGGCGGCTTCGGCAAGAGCGAGCCGGGCACGGTGGGCGGCCGAGGGTTTCTCCTCCCCGCGCGGAAGCACGGAGGGCAGGAAGGGCAGCACGGCATCGGCGACACCGACGAGATGCCGGGCGAGACAGTCGGGAGCACGGCGCGCGGCGGCGCGCTCGAGGACGCGGGGGTGGTCCTCGAGGAGGGTGACCAGGTCGCGGGGGGCCTCCACGGGGCCCGGCTGGGCGGAGAATCCCAGGTCGGCGGCGTTGCGGCTAAGCGCCCGGGTGCGGGCGTGGGCGTAGCGGACGCGGAAGAGGGGGTTGCTCTCGCGCTGGACGAGGTGGTCGTCGGTGATACGGGGACGATCGTGGGCGGCGGGAAGGAGCAGCGCCCAGCGAGCGGCATCGCGGCCGAGAGGAAGAGGATCGGCGGGGGCCGGAACGGGACGGACGGTGATGCCGGCAGACGCGTCACCGTCGTCGGGGGCGTCGCCCCGGACGTCCCGGACGCCGAGGAGACCGAGGACGTGCTCCCACTCGGCCGGCAGGGGCTCCTCGCAGCCGATACTCGCCCTGCCGCCCTGGGAGCGCAGAAGCCGGGCCACGGCATCGGCGACGACAAGGGCACGCACGTCGCGGGGACACCGGATCCGGACGACGGCCCCGGCTCTCCGGGGGGCGTGCCCGTACTCGCTCCCGGCGCTCAGGATGCCGTCGACGAGCCGGGCGAGGGCGGCCTCGGCGTCGTCGTCCCGGAGGCTGATGTTGAGGAACCCGGGCCCGGTGACGGAGACGTCGCCGATGCCGTCGAGACCGAGAAGGTGGGCCTTGAGCACCTGGGCGACACGAGGGGCGGGCTGTCCGGCCGGCCGCGCGAGCTGAAGGGCGATGTTGGTGGCGTAGTCACCGCACCCGCCGGGCCCAGGCCGCGTGACCACGGCCCGCTCCGGCACGCTCACCTTCAGTTCTCCCGTGTCGACAGCACGGCGCACCGCGCGCAGCACGGTACGGGAGAGCTCCACGGGGGTCACGGGGACAAGCGTAGGGGAGGAAGGGGGTGGGGAGGCGAACCCATTAAGGCGGGGTATCGCCATATGGACGCGGAAGTCACCACAGCATGAACGCGGAAGCCACCGCCACCTGAGAGCCGCCGCCCGGGAGCCACCGCCCCGGCCGCGAGGTCAGCAGCTCTTCCACCCTGCCTGCTCGGTCTGCCCGGCCTCCCCGGCTCTCCGGGCCCCGCGCTCGAGAAGCCGGCGCACCAGCCGCACCAGCTCCACCGGCTCGAACGGCTTGGGCAGAAAGGCGTCGACACCGACGTCGAGACCGGCCTCGATCTCGCACGGCGAACAGGCGCTGACGATCGCCAGAGGAAGATCACGGGTGAGCGGATCGGCCCGGAGCCGAGCGGCCGTCCGCAGCCCGTTCAACCGGGGCATGACGACATCGAGGGTGACGACATCCGGCCGCACCTGATGCACGACTTCCAGACACTCGGCACCGTCGGCCGCGGTCACGACCTCGAGCCCCTCAAGCTCGAGATTGACCCTGATCAGCTGCCGGATGACCTTGTTGTCGTCCACAACGAGCACCCGGCCCGGAGCTGCTGGCACAACTCGAGAGTAGGTGCGGACCGGCCACCGCGTCCGGGTTTTCCCCACTTCCACCCCGTCCGAGGGACGCGCCGGCCCCCGGTGGACACCGGTTCCCCCCGGAAAACGTTCATGACCACCCTCGTGGAGCTGGTAGTGTTCTACTCGTCGCCGCGCACAGAGCGCCCGACCCGCCCCCGTAGCTCAGGGGATAGAGCAACGGCCTCCGGAGCCGTGTGCGCAGGTTCGAATCCTGCCGGGGGCACTCCGTGTGACGTGCCAGAAGACCCCGTGACCAGCGAGAACGCTGAGTGCGGGGTCTTGTTGCGTGTGCAGGCGGATGCCGCCGGGAGCAGCCGGGTGGGCCGGGGTCCCGGTCCTGCGGGAGGTCATCCCTTCGGGAGGTTGAACACCAGCAGGAGGACCAGCAGTGGCGGCAGCAGAGAGAGCACGGCCATCCAGGCCCGCAGCGCCGAGTAGCGGCGCTTCCACGGCAGCGCCCACGAAGTGATCACCGCGGCATGGGTGACGAAGCCGCCGAAGCACAGTGTGCCCCAGATCACCAAGACCGAGGTCTCCAGCTCCTTCGAGCAGTCGGAGCCGCAGCCGGCGGCCGCCAGCACGGACAGCAGTCCGCCGAACAGCAGCGCGAGCGGGACGAGGACGAGCAGCAGCACCGTCGCGATCGTGGGCGCGATCCACGCGAAGCGGTCCCGATCGGGATCGGGCAGTCGGACGGGTTGGTACGCGGGGTGCTGGTATGCGGGGTGCTGGTACGCGGGCCGCGAGGTCTGCGCTGTGGTCATGGGCCCAGTGAAGCCGCGCCGACCGGCCCAACGCACTGGTCCCGGTACTCATCCGGCGCCGGTGCTCCTACTCATCTGCCGCAGGGCAGACTCCGGCTGCAGGCCCGACTGTGCGCAAGGACCGGATGCCCGGCAACAACGTGAAATGCGCGACCCACGCGCCTCGTTCCTGCACGGTATCGCCGCTGTGCGCGAGGCGCCCTGATGCCCGGGCCGGAAGGCACAGGGGCCCACAGTGTTGCTGGGGGTCGGGGTGGCCGCGCCGAGTGGCGGCCCCGTTCGGCCCGACTGGGCGAGGCACCTCGCGTCCCGGCACCGTCATGTGACGGAATGCGACGTGACCGCCTGCCGCCCCGTCACCAGCTCATGCTCAGGACGTCCGTTTCCGGCCGAGGAGGTTGGTCATGCGCGTGGCGTTCGCCGGCAAGGGCGGCAGGCGGTCGCGTCTGTGAAAAGCGCGGCACAGCTCGGTTCAAGCCGCTCGCATCGAAGCGACCGGCGGTGCGGGGCCCGGGGCCCGGTCGCCCGTGCGGCTATCGGGAGTTGTAAGGCAGGAGAGCCATTTCCCGTGCGTTCTTGATGGCCTGTGCCATCCGCCGCTGCTGCTGACGCGTCACATGGGTCACCCGGCGGCTGCGGATCTTTCCGCGGTCGGAGATGAACTTCCGCAGCAGGTCGGTGTCCTTGTAGTCGATGTACGTGATGCCGGCGGCGTCCAGCGGGTTGACGCGCCGGCGCTTGGCGGTCTGCCGCCCGGTGCTGGGGCGTCGGGGCATGGCGAGGTCACTCCTCTCCTCAGGGGGATGCGGTGGCATACGCGGGCGATACGGCGGAGTGCTGGGCAGGACGAGTGAACCCCGTCCCTTCGGGGCGCACCGTCTCTTCGGGGCACATCGCCGCCGGAACGGAGCGCGGTTCAGGTCACTGGGTCGAGCAGGTCGTCGAAGGCGTGGGGAAGTTGTTTCCAGCGGTCCCTGCCCGCCGCGTACTCGTCGTCGGTGAGCAGGCACGAGTCGAGCAGGGCCAGCAGGCCGTCGCGGTCCAGGCCGGGCGAGGTGAAGGTGAGGTACTGGCAGCGATCACCGTGTTCGGGATGCCAGTCCACGGAGGCGGCGAGACGGCGTTCGGCGGGCACCATCTCCCAGGCGGCGTCGGGCAGGGCCGCCAGCCAGGGGCCGGCCGACTCCACACACAGCGCACCGCCCGCGGCGTCCCAGGACAGCAGGGTGTCGGGGCGGTCGGCCAGCCAGAACCGTCCACGGCTGCGGACGGCGGCGCAGGTGAGGTCCTCCAGCGCCGTATAGAGGCGCTGCGGGTGGAAGGGCCGCTCACGCCGCCAGACGAAGGTGCTCACACCGTGCTCGTCGCACTCCTGCGGCAGCAGTGCGCACGCGGGATGCACACGGGCGGCCGCCGCTGCCGTGTCGAAGCCCGCCAGCAGAGCGGCCCCCAGGCCGCCGTCCTCCACGCGCACCTTGCGTGCGCCTGGTGTGAGCTGGGCGAGCAGCGCGTGGTCGGCGTCGTCGGCGCCCTCCCCGCACGTACTGCCCTCGGCGAGGGCGATCAGCGTGGGGTACTCCAGTTGCCGGGCGAAGGTGTCGGCGACGGTGCGCCGGTCGGTCGGGGCGGCGGCGAGGCCGGCGTCGGCCAGGTCGTCGCCGTTGGCCAGGGAGGGCAGGACGAGCGCCGGGTCGACCGCGGTGGCGACTCCGGTCAGCGCCAGCGGCGCGCCCGCACCGGTGATGACCGGGGCCATGCCCTGGGGTTCGACGGAGTCCCACAGTTCCACGACGGCCAGCCGGTACCCGCCCTCCTCCGCGAGCCGCAGCAGCTCGGGGACGAGGTCCTCACGCAGTGCGCAGCACGCGCAGTCGTTCACCAGGGGTGCGTCGCCGCTGCTCAGCAGGCCGTCGGCGTCGCGTACGGTGCGGTGCACCGCGCTGTCGGCGGCGGACGTCAGGTCGTGGTGCAGCGCGACCGAGCCGGGGACCGTGCGCAGGATCTCCTCGACGGCGGCCCGGCGGGCATCCGCGTGCAGCCCGGCGACGATCGCGACCGGCAGTCGCGCCTGGTCCGTGCTCATCGCTCGCTCCGTCCGCGTCCGTAACGCCGCTCGAAGCGCTCGACCCGCCCCGCGGTGTCCAGGACCCGCTGGGTGCCGGTGTAGAAGGGATGGCTAGCCGAGGAGATCTCGACGTCGATGACCGGGTAGGCGTTGCCGTCCTCCCACTCGACGGTCTTGTCGCTCGTGGCCGTCGACCGGGTCAGGAAGGCGAAGCCGGCGGCCCGGTCACGGAAGACGACCGGGCGGTAGGCGGGGTGGATTCCGGGCTTCACGGCTCTCAGCGCTCCTCACGGAAGTCGACGTGGCGGCCCACGACCGGGTCGTACTTGCGCAGCGTCAGCCGGTCGGGGTCGTTACGGCGGTTCTTGCGGGTCACATAGGTGTAGCCGGTGCCGGCGGTGGACCTCAGCTTGATGATCGGACGCAGTTCGTTGCGGGCCATGGAAAGCACCATACAGCGAATTGGTTTTCATTTTCATTACGGTGCTAGTGTGCTGCCGCGCACTGCGCCACAGCCGCACACCCCCGCACGAACGCACGCAGGAACACGCCCCGCGCATAAAACACACGAGGCATACGAGGAAGAAGCATGTCCGCTCACTGCCAACTCACCGGTCGACAGCCCGGCTTTGGCCATCACCTCTCCCACTCCCACCGGCGCAGCAAGCGCCGTTTCAACCCCAACATCCAGCGCAAGCGCTACTGGCTGCCGAGCGAAGGGCGCCACGTCCGGCTCACCCTCTCCGCCAAGGGCATCAAGACGGTCGACGCGATCGGCATCGAGGCCGCGGTGGCCCGCATCCGCGCCCGGGGAGGGAAGGTCTGATGGCGAAGAAGAGCAAGATCGCGAAAAACGAACAGCGCCGTCTCGTCGTGGCCCGTCATGCCGCGCGCCGCGCCGAGCTGAAGGCGATCATCTCGTCCCCCTGGGTGTCCGACGACGAACGCGCCGCCGCCCAGCGGGAACTGCGCCGGCAGCCCCGCGACGCCAGCGCCACCCGTCTGCGCAACCGCGACTCCGTGGACGGCCGCCCCCGCGGCCATCTGCGCGCTTTCGGTCTGTCCCGCATCCGCGTCCGCGAGCTGGCCCACGCGGGCCAGCTCCCCGGCGTGACCAAGAGCAGCTGGTGATCCACGTCCGATCCGCTCCCCCTTCAAGGCCCCACCGCGACCGCGCCGGCTCCTTCCCACCGGGGCACGCGCGTGCGGCCCCGCCCTCTTCGCACCTGTACTGAAAGATCTCCGCACCCGTACTGAAGGCGCCCGGTACCCCTCCACTCCCAGCCGAACGGAGGGACACCGGGCGCCGGTTCATCTCGTGGGTTCATCTCGTGGGGGTGAGCGGCAGGGCGTCGGTGTAGGCGTTCACCGGCTTGGCGATCTTCTCCACGGAACGGGCGTCGAGCGCGGCGGGCGCGGAACGCGTGCCCAGAGTTCCGCCGGGGTGCCAGGTGCCGGTGACGGCCACCCAGGTGTCGGCCGGCGGGGCCGGGGTGCCGTGGATCCGTACCTTCACGGACTGGGCGTCCGCCGCGCAGCAGGAGATCATGATTCGGGTCAGGAACCAGCTGTCGCCCTGGTCGCCGGACGTGACGAAACCGGTCAGCAGGACCGTCCGCCCCTTGATGGCCTGCGTGCGGTCCTGCCGCACACGGCGGGTGAAGTCCGAAAGCGTCATCGGAAGCGGCGAGGTCGCGGGCAGCGGCTCGAAGTCGCCCTCGCCCTCGTCCTCGTACGTGACGGCCTTGGACGGCTGGCGGGAGGCGGTGTACGCGCCGAGGGCGGGCGGAGCGTGGAACAGCAGGCTCAGCGCCGGGAGAAACAGCAGCCACGCGGCACGAGGTGCGCCGGAGTGGTGGTGCCCGTGGCCGTCGTCGCCGTGGTCCGTGTGTGCGTCGCCCTCGCGCCGTCGCACGTACGCCACCGCGTCCGCCGCGCCGAGCAGGATCAGCAGGACTCCGGAGGCGATCAGCAGCGGACGCATCCCCTCCTTGACGTACCGCAGGTACAGATCGGTGAACAGGGACACGCGCAGCAGGCCGATGCCGCTGAGAACGAGCAGGATCATCTGGAGCGGGCGTCTCACAGCAGTGCTCCTCCGATCAGCACGCCAGCCAGAATCGCCACGACCACCGTGGCGGCGGAGAACCGGATCGCGAAGGCCCGGCCGAAGGTACCCGCCTGCAGGGCGATCAGCTTCAGGTCGACCATCGGACCGACGACCATGAACACCAGCCGCGCGACCGGCGAGAACCCGCTCAGCGAGGCCGCCACGAACGCGTCCGCCTCCGAGCACACCGCCAGCACGATCGCCAGCCCGGCCAGGAACAGCACCGACAGCCAGGGCGATCCGGAGAACGCGTCCACCACAGAAGGGGGCACCATCACGTTGAAGGTGGCCGCCGCCATCGCCCCCACCACCAGGAAACCGCCCGCGTGCAGGAAGTCGTGCTGGAAGCCGGCCAGGAACTCCCGCCACCGGCTGCCGCCCTCCTGATGCCCCCGGTACCGCGCGACCGGCCGCAGCCACTCGGCCCGTCCCCGCCACAACCACAGCCAGCCCATCACCACCGCCGTGCCCAGCGAGGCCAGCAGCCGGGCGACGACCATGGCCGGGTCCCCCGGGAAGGCCACCGCGGTGGCCGTCAGCACCACCGGGTTGATCGCGGGCGCCGACAGCAGGAACGTGAACGCGGCCGCAGGCGCGACGCCCCGCCCGATCAGACGGTTCGCCACCGGCACCGACGCACACTCGCAGCCCGGCAGCACGACTCCCGCCGCACCGGCCACCGGCACGGCGAGCGCCGGCCGGCGCGGCAGCACCCGGTTGAGCACCCGTGCCGGCACGAATGCGTTGATGGCACCGGAAAGGGCCGTGCCCAGCAGAAGAAAGGGCAGCGCCTGCACGGTCACGGCAAGACAGACGGTCCGCCACGCCTGCATCGCCGGCGTCTCCATCCACCGGCCCCCGAAGTAGAGCACCGTGCCGGGAACAACGGCCGCCACCAGCAACAGGAGCGGCCAGAATCGGGGCCAGCCGGGAGCGGCCTCGTCGTCCGCCGCTCCGCCCGCGTCGGCGACCTCAGTCTCCTCGGCCCGCTGGTCTGTTCTCTGCATGCCGGCTCCGCCTGTCGGATGTTCCGACCAACATAACGGGAGCCGGCGAGCGTACCTCCAAGCACGTCCCGGAGGCGCACGTCCCGGAGGCGCCGGCACCGGTCGTCGCACCAGCCGACGACAACCATCGCAGCGCACCCAGCTCGAACTCTTCATGCGGTGCTCCCGTACGAGCGCCCTCCCGGGCCGCCCTTGGGCCACGAAGGGCGCTCCACGGTGAGCAGCGTCGACGGGCGCCGACAGTCCGTCAGCGGATCAGGACGTTCACTGATGCTGATGAGGTGACCGCGGGACATCCTCGTACGCCGGTGTCCGGCGTCCGGCGTACGAGGCTGCAACACCGGGACGGTGTCGAGGCCTACCGCCTTCGGGGGATCGCCCTCCACGCGCTGTTCCGAGTCCAGCTCCTGGCAAGCGGCCAAGCGGTGATCGATGCCGCACGACACGCCTGCACGACGACGGACGATATGCACAAAGCGGCCGACAGGACCGAGCTGAGTGCACGTGGCGCGCAGGCACGAGACGCCCTGGAGGACTTCGTGGAAATCGCCGCGTCCGACGTGCGGTAGCAAAACGGGCGCGCCGCCCCCTCACATCCCCCTGGGGAACCCTGGGAAAAGGGCTGATCTCAACTTCTCCCTACCGCACCGGAGTTCACTCGCTGCATGACCGTGAGGGGGGAGGGCTGCCTCCCCCCTCATGTCCGGTCGGGGAACGTGTGCGGGTCGACGGGTCACCTGGCCGGGAGGGTGACCGTGCCCCGGATGGGCCAGTGGTCGGACGTGCTGGTGTCCGTCCCGATCGTGCAGCCGCTCCAAGTGGCATTGGCCGGCGCGAAGATGTAGTCCAGCTTCAGCGATCCCTTGGTGGCCCGGTTACGGGGCTGGTCGCACTCGGTGTACTTGTCGTACAGAGGCTGGAGCACGGGGACCTCGCTGCCCGTCGGAGTGTGGGTGGGGGTGGCGTTCAGATCGCCACCGAAGAGGGACCGGTAGCCCTTGTTGCCTTACTCCACACCCTTGTTCACCAGGAACTGGGCCTGCTGGGCCTGAAACACCCGGTCCGGGTCCTCATAGTCGGAACCACCGGTGCTGAAATGCGCGGTGCACCCCATGACCGCCCACGACTGTATCGCGGCGCACAGCGCCGTCCGCCGCTCTTTGGGGTTTTCCTTCTCATCCTCGTCCTTGTCCCTGGGGGACTCCAGCTCGATGGCCCTGTACCAGGTGTTCTCCGCGGGGACGGCGATGGCAACTCCATAAGCCCCGCGGTTCTTTGCGCAGGCCTTCTGGGCATACAGCCCCTTGCCACCATCTTCTGCTTCCGTACCGTCGATCTCATGCTGAATCGGGGCGAATCTCACGTCCCACGTGTCCGCGCCGTCGTCGAACTTCTCCTCGAGCCCCTGCTCCAGCGGCTTGGCAAGCTTCTCGCAGAATTCCTGCAAAAAGATGATGTCGGCTCGGGCCTTCTCCGCCTGCGCCACGACCTCATCCACGAACTCTTTGGTGGTCTTGCCGTACATCGGGCAGGATCCGTTGTTGCTGCACACATTCCACGACAGGGCGCGGATGTCCCTGGACGGCGTCGACGAGGCCGCGGGCGGGACTCCTTCGGAATCTATCCGATGAAGCCTGAACAGTTCCCATGAGCCCGGCGTCCCGGTCTTACGGGCCCGCAGCAGCCCCTCGTCGCTTCCGGTGCTGTTGATCTCGACAGAAACGTAGTACTTGGTGGTCGTACCGCCCTCCGAGAAGGTGTAGCGCAGCGCGAACCAGTCGCCATCCTGGGGCACTATCTCGAACTTTTCCCAGTTCCCGATGCTGCCGTCCTGTCGCGCCCGGAGCATTCCGAAGTGAGAACCGGAGTCGTGGAACTCGGCGGAGACGTAGAGACCGTTGGCCTCGGAACGGAGGGTAGCCGTCTTCCCCTTGTCACCGGTGTGCAGCGTGAAGGTCTCCCATGATCCGCTCTTCGCAGTCGGTCCGGGCCCGCAGTTTTCCGTACTGGTTTCCGGAGTCATGGATCTCGACGCTGACGCATATCGGCTTTCCGGCCTCGGCGCTCGCCGCCTTCGATTCGAGCCTGTACTTCCTTCCTGCCGATTTCTCGGTCAGAATGTCACCCGCCTGCGCCGACGGCGCGACCGAAAGCGTGATGAGCGTCAGCAGGAGGCTGAAAAGAGCCCCCAGACTCACTGAGGTTTTCTCAGCGAAATAATCTTCGTGAAGTGGGTTGATCGGGGCGTCGGGGGCTGGAGCGGACAGCGGCGGCCCGGCTGTGGGCAGACG
>NZ_BAAAHG010000083.1:0-13712 GCF_039525155.1 Streptomyces thermoalcalitolerans
CGATCCCGCCGGGTCCGCCCTTCGGCGGCGAGCCCCAGGGCCGTGCCGGCGGGCCTGGAGGCCCGGGCGGCCCCGGCAGCCCCGGCGGCCCCGCCCTATGGTGCCTCCGTCCAGCCCGGCGGCCCCGGCGCCCCGGCGGTGGACGAAGGGGCCACCCAGTACCTTCCGCCCGTCTCCGGCGCCCCGGCCGCGGACGAGGGAGCCACCCAGGTCCTGCCGCCCGTCTCCCCCGTGGCGGCGAACGAAGGGGCCACCCAGTACCTTCCGCCCGTGGCGCCGGGGGCGCTGCCGCCCGAGACGGGCGGGGACCCGGCGCGGTTTCCGGGCCCCGCGCCCCAGGGCGGCGCCCCCGGGCACAACCCCGACGCCGAGGCCACGCAGTTCATGCCGCCCGTGGGCGCCCGGGCGGGCGGCGGACGGCAGACGCCCGCCGAGTTCGACGACCTCAACCTCTTCCGCAACGGCTCCGGCGACACGGCCCCGGCCACTCAGCAGCTGCCCCGCATCCAGCAGCCCGCACCCGCTCCGTCCGCCGGGCGGGGCGACGGCGGCGGCCGGGGAGGGAGGCGTACCGGCTCGCGCATACCGCTGATCGCGGCCGCGGGCGTCGGGATCATCGCCCTCGGCATGGGCGCCGGCGCGCTGCTCAGCAGCGGCGACAAGGGCGACAGCGACGACACCAAGGCCAATGTCTCGGCGACCGCACCCGCCACCGAGGGCCCGTCGCCCTCGCCCACCGCCGACCCGGTCCGGGAGCAGGCGGTCGCGCTGGACAGGCTGCTGGCGGACAGCGGCAACAGCCGGTCCGCCGTGATCAAGGCGGTGGAGGACGTCAAGAAGTGCGAGAACCTCGACCAGGCCGCCGCCAGCCTGCGTGACGCGGCGGAGCAGCGCAAGGACCTGGTCACCCGCCTGGAACAGCTGTCGGTCGACAAGCTGCCCCGCAACGCCGAGCTGACCGAGGCCCTCACCAAGGCCTGGAAGGCGTCGGAGGCCGCCGACCGGCACTACGCCGCCTGGGCCGACCAGACCGCCGGCAAGAAGGGCTGCAAGAAGGGCGGCGCCCGCATCACGAACCAGACCCGGGCGGGCAACCGGGAGAGCGGTGTCGCCAGCGTGCAGAAGGCCAAGGCCGCCCAGCTGTGGAACCCGATCGCGCAGACGTACGGCCTCACCCAGCGCCAGCCGACCGAGCTGTGACACCGGCCGAGCGGTGACGCCGGCCGGCCGAGCCGTGGGGGCGCGGACCGGTCAGTCGAGGTCCGCGTCCTCCGGCGTCCTCGCCGTACGGTGCCGGCGCTCACCTCGCCGTCGCCGATTCCCTCCAGGACGGCCCGGAGCACGGTGCAGGCGATCCACGCGGTCCGCACTCCGGCGTCCTCGGGGTCGATCCGGTGGTCGCCGAAGGTGTGCTCGTCGATGGCCCTCTTCATCCCGTTCTTCACCCCGTCCTTCGTCCCGTCCCAGCGGGGATCGCTCACCCCCGGATACCAGCCGGTGACGTACGCCCCCTCGTACGGGCCGGACTTCCCGCCGGCGGCGTCGATCACCGACTGGCCGACGCCGCCGAACACGGCGGCGGTGCGCACCCTGGGCAGCCCTCGCGGAGGCGGCGGAAGGAGTCCATGGCGCCGGGTGAGGCGTGGAAAGGGCGGAGAGGACGGGGAGGACGGGGAAGACAGGAAGGAATGCGGTACGGGAGTGCCGCCTGCCGGTCATGTACACACACATTTCCGCCGCCCGCCAACCCTTGAGCGACTCCCGGTCAACGGAGAGTGACGTCAAGGTGAATTGCAGGGGCGAAGGAAGCGGTCGCGGTGGGGAACGTACGATCGATGACCGTGCAAGGTTCGGAGTCCTCTTCCCGTCGCGGTCGTCGCTCGTCCACCATGGGCGGCATGCCCGTCAACGACATGCCGTGGTGGCGCTGGCGCTGCAATGTGCGCTCCGCGCTGCACATGCTCTCCGATCCGGTGTTCCAGCGGGACGTCTGGCTGGCAGGCGTCGAGGGGTACGGCGATGTCACCGACGCCGTCTACCGGCTGGTGGAGGACACCTGGCTGGACAACTGGTCCGCCGAGAAATACGTGGGCACGATCTTCCGCGACTCCCAGGAGGCGGCGCTCGTCGACACCGCGGTCCTGCGGGTGCTGCGCATCATGCACCAGGTGGGCCCGGACGCGCCGGTGGCCTCCTACCTCCATCACCCCGCCTGGCCCGAGGCGGTCCAGGCGGCCCGGGACGCGCATGTGCGGCTGGCGACGAGCGACGGCGACGACCCGGACGCACCGCCCCACACCCTCGAGGTGCTGCGGATCCTGACACGGTCCGCATGACGGTCGTCGGGCCACGGACCGCTCCCGGCATGAGAACCTGTCCTGCATGAACGAGCAGTCCTCCCGAGCCGCGACGGCTCCGGCCGACCAGTATGTCCTGACCCTCTCGTGCCCGGACAAACAGGGCATTGTGCACGCCGTGTCCAGCTATCTGTTCATGACCGGCTGCAACATCGAGGACAGCCAGCAGTTCGGCGACCACGACACGGGATTGTTCTTCATGCGTGTCCACTTCTCGGCCGAGCCCCCGGTCACGGTGGACAAGCTGCGCGCCAGCTTCGCGGCGGTCGGTGACTCCTTCGCGATGGACTGGCAGATCAACAGGGCCGACGAGAAGATGCGGATCCTGCTGATGGTCAGCAAGTTCGGGCACTGCCTGAACGACCTGCTCTTCCGCGCCCGGATCGGCGCGCTCCCGGTGGAGATCGTGGCGGTGGTGTCCAACCACACCGACTTCGCCGAGCTGGTGGCGTCGTACGGCATTCCCTTCCACCACATCCCGGTGACCAAGGAGACCAAGCCACAGGCCGAGGCGCGCCTGCTGGAGATCGTGCACGAGGAGAAGGTCGAGCTGGTCGTCCTCGCCCGCTACATGCAGATCCTCTCCGACGACCTGTGCAAGCAGCTCAGCGGCCGGATCATCAACATCCACCACTCCTTCCTGCCGAGCTTCAAGGGGGCGAAGCCGTACCACCAGGCCCATGCGCGGGGCGTGAAGCTGATCGGCGCGACGGCGCACTATGTGACGGCCGACCTCGACGAGGGGCCGATCATCGAGCAGGAGGTCGAGCGGGTCGGCCACGAGCTCACCCCCGACCAGCTGGTCGCCGTCGGACGGGACGTGGAGTGCCAGGCGCTGGCACGGGCGGTGAAGTGGCACGCGGAGCGGCGGATCCTGCTGAACGGGCGGCGGACGGTGGTGTTCGCCTGACCCGCCCGGCGGCGTCAGAGACGGCTCATCGACGCCGTCGCGTACAGCACGTCCCTGATCGCCTCGCGGTCGCCGAACTGGCCGGCGGCCGCCTCGTGCGGAGCGAGGTGCCCCGCCGCCAGCCGGCAGAACTCCAGACCGTCCAGTGCCACATGGGCCACCTCGTACTCCGCGGAACCCACCGCTCCGGGTGAGTCGAGCGGGAGCAGCCACTGGCCGCCGCCCTGCCCCTCGATCTCCAGGCGCAGGCTGCGGCCGGGTTCGCCCGCGGCCACCAGATGCCGGACGGGCGGGGCGAGCCCGGCCCGCCGCCGCGCGGCGAGCACGAGCGGCAGCATCCGGGCCGCGAGGTCGATCATCTCGTGCAGATGCCGCGGGGCGGGCGGCTCGTACGGGTAGTCCACGGCCCGGGCGATGTCCTCGGCGTGCACCCAGCACTCGAAGGCGCGGTCCAGCATCGCGTCGGGCAGCGGAATCTCGAAGTCGCCGTAGGACACGGTGAGATCGGCCATGTCCGTGCCGCCGGGGGACACCGTCCGCACCAGGGCGCGCGACTGCTCCCGCCAGGGCGCCCGCACCGACCGGGTCGGCGGGAAGTGCGAGGCCCGCCAGTACGCCTCGGTGCGCGCCGCCGGGGTGAGGCGGCCGGCGCGGGCACCGAGGTCGCCGAGCGGGTCGTCGAGCCCGAGCGCCACCGCGACCAGCCCGTCGACGCTCAGCAGATGCGCGATGACCCCGGCGACGGTCGTACGGCGGCTGGTGGCGCCCTCGTCCGTGAACCACCGCAGGCGCACCGGCGCGTGCCACTCGCTGTCGCCCATGTCCTGCAGCAGCGCGTCCAGACGGGCGGTCTCGGCATCGTAGGGGGCCGCCCATTCGGGCACGGGATGCGTGGCGGACGCCGCTCCAGGCAGCTGTCCAGCACACGGGTGCGCAGTCCCGGGTCCAGGTCCAGGCTGTCGGGCCGGTGCAGCAGCCCGACCGCCTCCCGCAGCCGCAGCGCCTCCCGCGCGCACTCGTCGCACTCCCCGAGGTGCTCCTCGACCGCCGCCGCCTCCTGCGGCGCACAGGCGGTCAGCGCCCACGCCCCGAGAAGCGACTTCAGCGCACGGTGCTCCCCCGCACCCCGGCCCCTCACCTCCGCCGGCTCCTCCCGTGCGGGCGGCACCCGCCCGCCGGGGGCGCGGGGGCCGTCCGGGGCGTCGGGCCGTTCCGGGTGCGGAGGGCTCACGCGGCACCCCCGTAACCGGGCGGCACCTCGGGGACGTTCGTGTCATGGGCGGTGGAGAGGAGCTGAAGGCCCAGGCGGAGGCGGCGACGGGCCTCGTCCTCGGGTATGCCGAGATCGGCGGCGGTCTGCCGGTAGTCGCGGCGCTGGAAGTAGGCCAGTTCCAGGGCGGCGCGCAGGGGGACCGGCATGGAGTGGACGATGCGGTCGGCGCGGGCGGCGGCCGAGGCACGGCGCACCCCGAGGGCCACGGGATCGGGGGACCTCTGCCCGTCGGGGGCCGCGGCGGTCCCGCTGCCGTGCAGCCGCCGCAGGGCGAGCCGGCGGGTCAGCGCGGCCATCCAGGCCCGCAGGGAGCCCTGACGGGGGTCGTAGGCCTCGGGGTGCTCCCAGACGTGCACGAAGACCTCACGGGTGATGTGGTCGGCGGCCCGCTCGTTCCCGAGGACCCGGTGGGCGAGGCCGTGCACCAGGGAGGAGAAACGGTCGTAGAGCTCGCCGAGGGCGGCTGCCTCCCCGTGCACCAGCCGCTGCCGCATCCCGTGGTCCCAGTGGGGCGGTGCGTCCCTCTTCGCCATGAGGCCCCCTCAAAACCCGGTTGCGCCCTGTCCGGTGTGTCTGTGCGGTCACCACGAATGTAGTCGGCACGTCCGGCAGCGCACGTCTCTTTGTGTCCATGCGCCCTCGGTGTCACCAGCCCGATCCCGATCGAGTGCGATCGAAAATGACCGAAATGAGCGGCAGAAAGAGCTGTTTTTGTTTGAGTCATGTCGTTTGAGGGAACGGCCGCTGGGCAGCCGCGCGGAAAGAAAGACAGGAACTGCTTCCTATTCCGGGCGGTTCCGGGGAAGTGCCGGCGAGCGGAGGGCGGGCCGTGGTGTTCAAGGTGACCGATGACCGGCTGGGCGAGTGGAGCGTGCTCCGGGTCGCCGGCGAACTGGACCTGGTGACCTCGCCGGTGCTGCGGCAGCGGGTGCACGAGGCGGTGGCACAGGGCCGCCACCATCTCGTCCTGGACCTCTCGGACGTCTTCTTCTGCGACTCCAGCGGTGTCGGCGTCCTCATAGCCGCCCGCCGTCTGATCCGCTCCTGCCGGGGTCGGCTCCGGCTGATCCTGCCGGCCGGCGGTGCGGACGGGACCTCCCGCGGCAGCGGGGGCGAGCACGGGGGAGGCGCACACGTCAACCGTGTGCTCGGGGCGCTCGGCGTCCGCCGCCTCTTCGACGTCTACGAGGACCTCGCGACGGCGGTGGCGGAGGAACCACTGTCCGCCTGACGCCGCGCACGGCCGCCGGCCGCGCGGTCCGGACCCTCGGCGAATGTCACGGATCGTGGCACAAATGCGTTACGGTGAGTAACTGTCATATCGGCGTCCCCACGCGCGACTCGTCACATCCCGGAGTCACCGCCGCACTCGGGTACCTTGGGTGAGATGCGAGTGGTTCCGAACTCGAGCCATGTCACAACGGGCGTCGCACAGTATGACGCACAGGTACTCCTTCGCGCGGGAATATGCCCGAAGCGCTTGTTTCGGTGACGGTCAGTCAACCATGCTGGTCTCCGGAAAAGTCACGTTCCGTGACTCTTTCTTTGGCCGTTGTTCTGGTCATGCGGAAAATGGCTACGATCGTGGCCCTCGCGTGCGCGAGGCTATGTGTCCGCCGGTTCGGATGGTGTGAGCGGTGCAGGTGCTTCAAGTGCAGCTGGAGATCCGGCCCGACCCCGCGGAGGTGGGGCGGGCCCGGAGATGGGCCCGCTCGCGGCTCGTCGGTTCGGGGATACAGGCCGACGAGCCACTCGCCGAGACATTGATCCTGCTCGTCTCCGAACTGGTCACCAACGCCGTGGTGCACACCGGCCATCCCGCCGTCCTGCGGCTGTCCCTGCCCGGTGCGCCCGCCGACGTGACCACCATCCGCGTGGAAGTGGACGACGCCAGCACCCGGGCCCCCGTGCCGCGCTGGGTGAGCGACGAGGCCACGAGCGGCCCCGTGCCGCGCTGGGTGAGCGACGAGGCCACGAGCGGCCGCGGCCTCGCCCTTGTCGACGGACTCGCCGACCGGTGGGGCTGGAGCCCGGAGGGCAAGGGCAAGCGCATCTGGTGCGAAGTGGACCGCCGCACCCCCTCGGCCGGCGCGGCGAAGACCGCGGTGCCGGCGGTGCGCGAAGGACTGACCCCCGAAGGACTGGCGTGCGAGGCGGTGTAGAGCTACCCCTGGTCGCCTCTGATCGCCCCTGGTCACCTCCGTCACCCCTGGAACAGCCCCTGCGGACAAGCCCCCTGTGGACAAGCCCCCTGCGGCTCTCCCGCCGTGTGCGCACCCGATGCCCGGCCCTTGTGCCCGCAGAACCCCTCGGGCCGGCGCACGAGGTGGGCGGCGCTGCGCGTGATGGTCCGTGCGCCGTCCTGTTCCCTGGATCCGTCATGTCGTGCGCCGGGAGATGCTTCCGTGCGCGGCCCGGTGCGATGGGGCATAACGGGTAAACCGCCTGAGCGGTGTTGACGGTTCCTGTCCGTTTGATCACGCTTGTGGCAGCGATTCGCCGTGAGGGGACGTCGAGGGCTTGGGCGCCGGAAGTCCTCGGCGAGTGTGGGTCGTACGGCCGGCGTCGGCCGGTCCCCGCAGAGTCGAGGGGGGCGGGACCGGGGGCGCCGCGACCGGCGGGCGGCGCGCACTGCCGTACTCGGGGTGGGCAGGAGCGCGTCGCCGGCCGGTCCTCTCTCCCGCACCCGAGATGTGCCCGCGGGCTGATGTGTCCACAGGCTGTGGACGGGCTGCCGTCGGCGGACGGGGCCGGGGCGTCGATCAGACCGGCAGCCGGGAGCCGTGACGGCCGTCCGTGCGGGCACCGGTTTGGGCATCGGCCTTCGCTATGGCCTTGGCTATCCTCTCCGCGTCGATGGCCAGCTCGCGCAGCATGCCGCTGATGGGGTTGGTGAAGCCGGTGAAGTACAGGTCGGGTGCGTCCTTCGAGGTACGGGCGCCATGGACGACGGGACGGCCGCGGGAGTCGAGTACACCGAGGTGACCGACCAGCCCCTCCAGGGCACGGACGTAACCGGTGGCGGCGATGACGACGTCCGGCTGGACACGGGTGCCGTCGGCGAGGACGACCTTGCCGTTCTCGAAACCCTCGACGGCGGCCACGACCTCCACCGCACCCTTGCGGACGGCGTTGACGATACCGACGTCCTGAACGGGGATCGCGCCCTCGCGCACCCGTGTGTACAGGCCCTTGTCGGGGCGGGGCAGGCCGTACGCCGACAGGTTCGGCACGCTCAGGCTCGCCAGCGGTCGCGCGAGCATGTCGACCAGCCGGACCGGCAGCCGCCGTACGGCGATGCCCGTGTACTGGGCGGCCCACCCGGCGGTCGACCGGCGCACGATGTGCGGGGCGGTGCGCACCGACAGCCGTACGCGCGAGGCGCCGCCCTCCACCAGGTCCACCGCGATCTCGGCGCCGGTGTTGCCGACGCCGACGACGAGGACGTCACGGCCGGCGTAGGGCCGGGAGTTGCGGTACTCGGAGGCGTGCAGGAACTCGCCGGCCCCACTCGCGTACGACTCCAGGCCGGGCCAGTCGGGCAGGCGGGGGGTGTGGTTGTAACCGGTGGCGACGACCACCGCGCGGCCGGTCAGCCGCCGCCCGCCGGTGGCGTGCAGCAGCCAGCCGGTGCCGTCCGGCGTGCGCTCGACCCGGGAGACCTCGACCCCGGTCACGATCTCCAGCCGGTGGTGCTCGGCGTACTTCTCCAGGTACCGCACCATGTTGTCGCGCGAGACCCACCTGCCGAACCGGCGCGGCATCGGCAGACCGGGCAGGCTGGACAGGCGCCGGGTGGTGTGCAGGTGCAGCCGGTCGTAGTGGCGCCGCCAGGAGGCTCCGACACGGTCGGACTTCTCCAGGACGACGGCCCGTATCCCCCGCGCGCGCAGTGCCTGGGCGGTGGCCAATCCGCCGGGGCCTCCGCCGATGACGTACACAGGGCGGTCGGCAGGCTGCGCGGCTGGCACAGGGGTGGAGTCGTTCATGAGCGCGAGAGTAATCGCGTGACCGGTTGATGGGTATCGGTCAAGACCGGAATTGGTTGCGGGTTGGTCACAACTGCTTGTTTCCGACGGGGTGATGACCGGCGACCCGTCGGGCGAGGCCCCCCTGACACGGCTGGCACAGCTGATCCGGCAGCCGCCGGCCGCCCGGGAGCGCACGGTGTACGCCGCGGCCGTGGCCGCGCCGGTGGGGGAAGAGGCGCGGGCGACGTAACGGAAGCGGCGGGGCCGGAAGGGGGCTGAGCTGGCGCTCCGGCCGCGAGGGAGCGAGCCGGCGCTCCGGCCGGGCCGCTTAATTCGGAGGCGCGGGACGGCCGCGGGCAGGACCATGGAGCATGGCTTTCGAAAACGACCGGAACGACTGGTATCTGACGAGTGACCTCGAGGACTTCCTGGCGCGCGCCGGGGAGTTCCTCCGCGCACGGCCCGCGGGGCACACCGTCCACCTGACCGTGACGGAGACCCTGCGCTCACGCGGCCCCCATGTCTACGGGGACGCCGACCCCGAGTTCGGCGTCCTGACGGGAAGGGAGGGAAAGGAGGAAGGGGAAGAGGAAGGAGGAGCGGAGGCCACGCGCGTGCGCGGGACCTTCCTCCACACACCGCCGTACCCTCTCTGCCTCACCTCCCTGACCGAGCGGGAGGCCGATGCGCTGGCGGCCCGGCTGGCCGGTCTGGGGCGTGAGCTGTCCGGTGTCTCGGCGGACCGTGACACCGCCGCCGCCTTCGCCGAGGCCTGGCGCCGCCGCACGGGAGCCGGGATCACCCTCCGGCAGCGGCAGCGGCTCTACCGGCTGGGCGAGCTGACCGTTCCGCAGCCGGTCCCGCCCGGGCGGGCGCGGGTGGTGGGCGAGGCGGACCGGAAACTGCTCGCCCGGTGGTTCGAGGAGTTCTGCGCGGACTCCGGCGAGGTGGTTGCCCGGGATCCCGGGGAGTGGGCGGACGAACGCATCGAACGGGGTTCCGTCCTGTTCTGGGAGACCCCGGACGGGACGCCCGTCGCCATGGCGGGGACGACCCCCGAGGTCGCCGGGCAGGTGCGTGTGGCCGGGGTCTACACCCCGGCGCACCTGCGAAGGCGCGGGTACGCGGGAGCCGTCACGGCCGCGGTCAGCCGCGCCGCGCGGGAGGCGGGGGCACAGGAGGTGCTGCTGTTCACCGACCTCGCCAACCCGACCAGCAACGGGCTCTACCAGCGGATCGGCTACCGCCCGGTGTCCGACTTCGCGGTGTACGACTTCGGCTGACCCCGCTCAGGGCCACAGCAGCTCGCGGACCCAGCCGTCCCGCGTACGGCGGTAGCGGAGGCGCACATGGCGGCGCCGGGCCTCGCCCTGGAAGAACTCGGCCTCGGCCGGCCGGAGGCGGTAGAGCGTCCAGGAGGGGACCTCGGCGTCCGGCTCGCGCCGGGCGCGCTCCCAGGCCGACTCCGAGGCCCGGGCCAGCTCGTCCAGGCCGGTCAGGACCTCGCTCTGGTGACCGGTGAGCGCGGCGGCCAGAGCACCCGTGGAACGGGCGTGCAGGTCCGCCTGCGCCTCCTCGGGCGTGGCGGTCGTGACCGGCCCCCGGATCCGGACCTGGCGGCCCTGGACCGGCCAGTAGAAGGCCAGGGCGGCGTGGGGGCGGGCGGCCAGATGCCGCCCCTTGCGGCTGCCGGCGTGGGTCGCGAAGGACCAGCCTTCCGCGTCGGCGCCGTGCAGCATCACCACACGGACGTCCGGACGGCCCGCCTCGTCCGTCGTCGCCAGCGACATGGTGTGCGGTTCGGGCTGACCGGCCGCGACCGCCTCCGCGAACCACCTCGTGAAGAGGGCGAGGGGGGTGTCGGGGGCCGTCGCCGGGTCGAAGGCGGGAAGCTCGGTGACCTCCGGGTCCCATACGCGGAGCGACGTCAGCAGCTCGTGGAGATCCGGTTCCATGGAGTCCATGGAGGGAGTATCACCCCGGCCGGCGACACCGCCGGGCCGCCGGCGGGAGACGAAGGCGGTCCGGGCGGGCGCAGGCCCGGGTGGGCGGCCGCCCCGGCGGGGCCGGGCCTGCCGGGACCGGGCTGCCCCTCCTGCGGCGCACGGGCCGCGGGGCGGCGTGGCCCGGCACTCCGGCGGACGAAGCGGGAACGGCGGACCGCACCCGCACAAACGCAACAGGCGGCAATCCACCCGAGTGGACCACCGCCTGTTTGACAGGACTTGAACACAAGAGAAATCCGATGCCGGTGTACGGGCTATCGCGTCGGCTTCCGGCCGGTGATGCCCAGGTATACCAGCAGCGCCAGGTTCGGTTTGAGTTCGGTCTGCTTCACGCCCCAGGAGGAGAATGCCTTCTGATGCGAGGCGACCGCCGAGAGCATGGTGACCAGCGAACCGGAGATCGCGGCCGGGTTCACGTCCTTGTCGACTCTCCCTTTGGTCTGGAGTTCGGCGATGGAGTCCGCCAGGGAGGTGTTCACGGAGTTCAGGATCTTCATACGGATCTTGTTAAAGCGTTTGTCGCCCTCGGCGGCCCCGAGATCGACCACGCGCAGAATCGCGTCGTGCTTGCGCCAGAAGTCCAGGAATCCGTCGACAAATTCCTGAGCCGTCTGCCAGCCGGCCTTGCCCACCCAGGAGCGGCCCTCGACCAGCTCCGCCAATCCGGTGCTCTCGGCAGCCATTTGTTCGGCGATCTCCAGGACGGCGCCTTCGACATCCGGAAAGTACTGATAGAAAGTCGCGGGAGAAGTTCCCGCCCGCCGGGCGACATCGATGACTTTGACGTCCCGGTACGGTGACGAGCTGAGCATCTCACTGAGGCAGTCGAGCAGCTTTTGCCTAGTCTCCTGCCCACGCCGACCGGCCACGCGGCCGTCGACGGTACGCACTTGTCCTGTCATGTCGTCAGCTTACCGAGGGGAGAACGGAGCGCGATTTGGCCGACTGCAAATGGGGTGCAAGGGGAGGGAGAGGCCGGTGTGCCCGATAGGCGGTGCGCCTGATAGGCGGGGTGCACGCGACCCGGATAATTTGGCGGCATGGCCGATAACAGGGCATCCGCGTATACCGAGGGCGTCCCCTGCTGGGTGGACGCACAGCTTCCCGATCTTGAGGCGGGCAAGCGCTTCTACGGTGCGCTCTTCGGGTGGAGTTTCGACGAGAACGGCGGGAACGGCGGGAACAGCAGGAAGAGCGAGAGCGGCGGGAACGGCAGGAACAGCGGGAAGACGCACGACAGGTTCGTCGTGGCCCGGCTGGAGGGGGAGCCCGTCGCCGCGCTCGCGCCGAAGACGGACGGCCGTATGCCCACCGTGTGGACCGTGTACTTCGCCACCCCGGACATCCAGGCGCTGGCTGCGCGGATCAGGGCCGGAGGCGGGCAGATCGTCATGCCTCCCACCCCGGCCGACGGCTTCGGCACGGCCGCCCTCGCCGCCGACCCCGAGGGCGCCGTCTTCGGGCTGTGGCAGCCGGGCAGCCACCCCGGCTTCGGCAGGCGCCACGAGGAGGGCACCTTCGTCTGGGCCCAGCTGTACGCCCGCGACACCCAGGCCGCCAACGCCTTCTACGGCGGACTCTTCCACGACGCCCTCTTCGGTCCGGGCGCCGAGCCCGACTTCGGCCGCGCCTCCCTCCTCGAGGTCTTCCCGGCCGAGATGCCGCCGCACTTCCTCGTCCACTTCCGTGTGGCGGACATCGGGGAGGCCCTCGAGGCGGTCGGCCGGCTCGGGGGACGGGTGCAGGTTCCGCCCTTCGGGACGTCGTACGGAAACGTGGCCGTCGTGGTCGACAATCAGGGGGCGTCCTTCGCCGTACTCCAGAGGTGAGGCCCGAAGCGGAACAGGGCGGAACAGCGGTGGCAGCAGAGGTGAAATCCCCTTCCTGAGAGGAAAGGGGGCGGTTTTCGCCCAGGCATCCTGTTTCGTCACCGGGTTCGCAACCTGTGCGCCGGACAGGAAGAATCGGGGTGCGTGCCGCCGCGGCGGTGCGGTGGTGAGACGCTGCACTTCGGTCGCGTACATATGTGGGTGGCGCGGCTCGTACGGGGAGGTGGCAGGCAAGTGGTGGATCAGCTGACGGAGAACGATCCGCGGCGGATCGGACCGTTCGAGGTGCTGGGACGGCTGGGCGCCGGCGGCATGGGGCTGGTCTATCTCGCACGCTCGGCGTCCGGCCGGCGGGTGGCGATCAAGACGGTCCGGAGCGAGCTGGCCGAGGACCAGCTGTTCCGGGTCCGCTTCACACGCGAGGTGGAGGCGGCCCGGGCGGTCTCCGGCTTCTACACGGCCGCGGTCGTCGACGCCGATCCGCGCGCCGCCGTGCCGTGGCTGGCCACCGCCTACGTTCCCGCGCCCTCCCTTGAGGAGATAGTGAACGAGTGCGGGCCGCTCCCGGTCCAGGCGGTGCGCTGGCTCGCGGCGGGCGTCGCCGAGGCACTGCAGTCCATCCACAGCGCCGGACTGGTCCACCGCGACCTGAAGCCGTCCAATGTGCTCGTCGTCGAGGACGGACCACGGGTGATCGACTTCGGTATCGCCTCCGGGGTGTCGAGCACCCGTCTGACCATGACGAACGTCGCCGTCGGCACCCCCGCCTACATGTCCCCGGAGCAGGCCAAGGACTCCCGCAGCGTGACCGGCGCCAGCGACGTGTTCTCGCTCGGCTCCATGCTGGTCTTCGCCGCCACCGGGCACCCGCCCTACCACGGTGCCAACCCCGTCGAGACCGTCTTCATGCTGCTGCGCGAGGAGCCCGACCTGGAGGGGCTCCCGGACGAGCTGCGTCCGCTGATCGAGTCCTGCATGCAGATGGACCCCACCGCCCGGCCCAACCCCGCCGACCTGCAGGCCCAGCTCGCCCCGCACCTGTTCGGCTCCGGCTCCGACGACAGCGGTACGGCCTCCGCCTGGCTGCCCGAGCGGGCCGTCGCCCTCATCGAGGCCCGCCGCAACGGCCGCCCGCCCGCCAAGAAGTCCACCGCATCCGGCTCCAGCAGCGGCGGCCAGACTCCCGCACAGCCCCCGCCGCCCCCGCCCCCGCCTCCGACTCCGCCCACGCACGACCCTTCGCCGCCCCTGCCCGCGCAGACCGGCGCCTCCGACTCCGGTCCCGTGCGCCTGGCCGGTGCCCCGGTGCCGATCGGCCCCGGCCCGCTCGTCGCCGAGGCCCGCGCCGCCGCCGGCCAGGCGCCCC
>NZ_BAAAHG010000084.1:0-13586 GCF_039525155.1 Streptomyces thermoalcalitolerans
CTGCTGCGCGGCGGGCGGGCGCGGAACTGGCCGCCGCCGCCACGGGGGCCGCCGCGGCCGTCCTGCCCGAGGACCTGGGGGAGCGCGTGATGCTCGGCGACACGGGGGCGCACGCCCTGGGCGCGGCCCTCGGCATGGCCGCCGTCGCGTGCAACGGGCGCGCCGGATTGGCCGCGCACGCTCTCGCGGTGACCGCCGCCGCCGTGTACGGCGAAAAAATGAGCGGGCAAAAGGGGGTACTACGCCCGCGACTTCACTCGTTCGAGTGACTTGTCCGTACGGACATCCTTGAAGTCGGGGCGGTACGCCGGACAAGAGCGCGCGGTCGGGGTCCTCGGCTCGATACCTTCTGTACGACCTTCTGTACGTTTTCCCATGGTCGTTCCATGGTCGTTCCCATGGTCGTTCCCGTGATCGCCCGACGCCGAACCAGGAGCCCGGCCCCGTGAGCCCCGTGAGCCGCCGCACACCGCACGGTCAGTCTCCGCTGCGCACCGTGCAGGTGCTGGGCGGAGGCAACGCCGGCAGCAGCGCGCACGTACGGTCGCTGGCCGCCGGGCTGGTGGCCAGGGGCGTACGGGTCACGGTGTGCGCCCCCCGCGAGGCCGACCGTGCCTACGGCTTCACCGACGTCGGCGCCCAGCACGTGCACGTGCCCCGCAGCAATGACCCGGTGTCCGTGGCCACGCTGCGCACGGTCTGCGCCGACGCCGACCTGGTGCACGCACACGGGCTGCACGCCTCCTTCCGGGCGGCGCTCGCGCTCAGCGGCCGGAACACCCCCCTGGTGGTCACCTGGCACACCTACGCGCACGCTGAAGGGGCCCGCGCGCATCTGCTGCGGCTGCTGGAGCGCCGGGTGGTGAGGGCCGCCACCGTCGTGCTCGGCACCACCTTCGGGCTCGTCGACCGGGCCCGCCGCCGGGGCGCCCGGGACGCGCGGCTCGCCGCCGTCGCGGCACCCTGGCCGCCCGCCGGATACGAGCGTCCGGACCGCCCGCGCCCCAAGGTGCGGGCCGAGCTCGGCGCCCTGGGCCGCCCGCTGCTCCTCGCGGTCGCCCCCCTGGAGCCGGACCACGGCCACGAGCTGCTGCTGGACGCCGCCCGCACCTGGCGTCTGCTGGACCCCATGCCCCTGGTCCTCGTCGCGGGCGAGGGGCCGTTGCGCCCCCGGCTGCAGCAGCGGATCGAGGAGGAGGAACTGCCCGTCCGGCTCCTCGGGCGGTGCGAGGACGTCGGTGAGCTGCTGACGGCGGCCGACGTGGCGCTGCTGCCCAGGAGCAGGGAGGCCCGCCCGGTCCTCGCCCAGGGGGCGCTGCACGCGCGCGTGCCGCTCGTCGCCGTGCGCACGGACGGCCTCACCGAACTCGTGGGCGACGCGGCCGAACTGGTCCCGGACCAGGACGCGGAGGCCTTCGCCGATGCCGTCGCACGGCTGCTGGGCGACCCCGGACGCCGGCAGGAACTGCGGGAGATGGGCGCACGGCAGGCCGCCACCTGGCCCACCGAGGACGAGACGGTCGCCCAGGTGCTCAGCGTCTACGACGAGCTGACCCGGCCCTGGCCGCCGAACTGACGATCCGTCAGGGAACGTGCCGGCGGGCCCGCAGGGCCAGGCTCAGCGCCAGCACCGTCTGCGGATCGTCGAGGTCGGTGCCCAGCAATTCACTGATCCGGGCGAGACGGTTGTAGAGCGTCTGCCGGTTCAGATGCAGCTCGCGCGCCGTCTCCGCCTTGCGGCCCGCGTTCGCCAGATACGCCTGGAGGGTGGGCAGCAGCGGCGGTTTCGAGCGGCGGTCGTGGTCCACCAGCGGGCCGATCGCGCGGTCCACGAAGGCCGCCAGGTCCGGGTGGCCGCGCAGCCGCCACAGCAGCAGGTCGATGTCCAGACGGCGGGCGTCGTACCAGGGCCGGTCCGGCAGCCCCAGCGCCGCCGTCGCCGCCTCGGCCGCGTGCCTCAGACCCGCCGGGACCGTCGCCCAGCCCCCCGCCATCCCGACGACCACCACCGGCGGCTGCCCGCCCGGCCGGTGCATCCCCGCACGCTCCGCACCCGCCCGCAGGGCCGCCGCCACCCGGTCCGCGACCGCCGGCCGCTCCGCCTCCGAGCGCAGACCGGCCAGCAGCAGCACGCGGCCCTCCAGGGGCCGCACGCCCAGCAGCACCGGCACGCCCACCGAGGCCAGCTCCTGCGCGACCGCACGGGCCAGCACCGCCCAGCTTCCGCCGCCGGACGCCGGACGCGGACCCGCGGCGCCCCCGGCGGACGCGAGCGTGTCGCCCGGGCGCATCACAACGGGCAGCAGCGGGCCGTTGCCCGGCTTGAAGCCGAGCACACGGGCCTGGGCGGGGGCGTCCTCGGCGGCGATACGGCCCTCGGCGAGATCGGTGAGGAAGTCGCCGCGGCCCCGCGCCGCCAGCTCCTCCTCCTGACGGGCGTGCATCAGCACCACGGCCAGGATGCCGGCCGCCCGCTCGGCCGCCATCCGGTGCACCGGGGCCAGGGGCGAGCGCACCGGCAGCATCACCAGCCGGGCGCGCACCGAGCCGGTGCCGGGGCTGCCGCCGGGGACGTCCACGAGGACCGAACCGGCCGGGGGAGGGGCGTCCTTGTGCTGGGCGCGCAGCCCCTCCCAGACCTGCAGCGGATCGGCGCCCTCGGGGCCGGAGCCGGCCGCGTACAGCAGCTGCCCGTCCGGGGTCTCCAGGAAGACGGGGTTGCCGCAGAAGTCGGCCAGGATGACCAGCACCTGGGGCACCCCGCCGCCGTCGAGCAGTGCCCGGGTGCAGCGGCGGTGCACCTCCTCGGCCCGCTGGAGCAGCGCGTAGTGGCCGTTGACGATCTCCGTGTGGATCTCCTCGGTGACCGTCACGAACGGCACCTCGCGGTGCAGCTGGATGAGCGGGAGACCGGCGCTCCGGGCGGTCTCGACGAGAGCGGAGGGCAGACGGGCGAAGCGGGAACCCAGCTCCACGACGAGGGCCGCGATACCGCGGTCGGCGAGGGTGCGGACGAAGGCACGCTGGTCGGCAGGACGGCTGCCGACGCCGTAACCGGTGGTCAGGAGGAGTTCGCCGCCCTTGAGGAGGGAGGCGATGTTGGGGACCTCTCCGGTGTGCACCCAGCGGACGGTGCGGTCGAGCCGGTCGGCACCGGCCACGACTTCGGGCAGGCCGCTGCGCAGACCGGGCAGTTCGAGGGCCCGCCGGACGGTGATGCCGGTGCCCTCCGGGTTGAGGCTGCGGTCCATGGAAGCGGACGCTACCCGGGCCCGCGGCACCGCGGCAGCCCGGGGCGCCCCGAGGTGTCCGGGGACCCCGAGGTGTCCGGGGACCCCGGGCCGGGGCGACCGTGCGGCGGCGTGCCCGCCCGCGGGCGCGGGGTGCCTCCCCGCGCCCTCCCCGAGCCCCCGAGCCTCTCGAGCAGGGGTGCCCCGGGTGCGGTCCGGCACCGGGGAGGACACGGCTGCCCCGGCACCGGGGAGGCGCGGACCGCCCGCGGCCGCGCGCCCTCAGCCTCCGTACGCGCCGCTCGCCGTCAGACGCAGGGCCGTGTCGATCAGGGGGACATGGCTGAAGGCCTGGGGGAAGTTGCCCACCTGGCGCTGCAGCCTCGGGTCCCACTCCTCGGCCAGCAGCCCGAGGTCGTTCCTGAGGGACAGCAGCTTGGTGAAGAGCTTGCGGGCCTCGTCCACACGGCCGATCATCGCCAGGTCGTCGGCCATCCAGAACGAGCAGGCGAGGAAGGCGCCCTCGTCGCCGGGCAGGCCGTCGACGCCCGCGTTGTCGCCGGCGGTCTGGTAGCGCAGGATGAAGCCGTCCGGCGTGGACAGCTCGCGTTGAATGGCCTCGATGGTGCCGATCACCCGCTTGTCGTCCGGCGGCAGGAAGCCCACCTGCGGGATGAGCAACAGGGACGCGTCCAGCTCCCGGGAGCCGTAGGACTGCGTGAAGGTGTTGCGCTCCTTGTCGTAGCCCTTCTCGCACACGTCCCGGTGGATCTCGTCGCGCAGCTTCTTCCACCGCTCCAGCGGGCCGTCCACGTCGCCGGACTCGATGAGCTTGATGGTCCGGTCGACGGCGACCCACGCCATGACCTTGGAGTGCACGAAGTGGCGGCGCGGGCCGCGCACTTCCCAGATGCCCTCGTCCGGCTCCTGCCAGTGCTTCTCCAGGTACTCGATGAGCTTGAGCTGGAGCAGGGAGGCGTAGTCGTTGCGGGCCAGGCCCGTCATGTGGGCCAGGTGCAGCGCCTCGATGATCTCGCCGTAGACGTCCAGCTGGAGCTGGTGCGCGGCGCCGTTGCCGACCCGGACCGGCGCGGAGTTCTCGTAGCCGGGCAGCCACTCCAGCTCCGCCTCGCCGAGTTCGCGCTCACCGGCGATGCCGTACATGATCTGCAGGTTCTCGGGGTCGCCGGCGACCGCCCGCAGCAGCCACTCGCGCCAGGCACGGGCCTCCTCGCGGTAGCCGGTGCGCAGCAGCGAGGACAGGGTGATCGCCGCGTCCCGCAGCCAGGTGTAGCGGTAGTCCCAGTTGCGTACGCCGCCGATGTCCTCCGGCAGGGAGGTGGTGGGGGCCGCGACGATGCCGCCCGTGGGGGCGTACGTCAGGGCCTTGAGGGTGATCAGGGAACGGATCACGGCCTCGCGGTAGGGGCCGTGGTACGTACAGTGCCCCACCCACTCGCGCCAGAACTCCTCCGTCGCCTCCAGGGACTGCTCCGGCTCCGGCAGCGGCGGCGCCTCCTTGTGCGAGGGCTGCCAGGAGAGCGTGAAGGTGACCCGCTCACCTGCCGCGACCGTGAAGTCCGCGTAGGTGGTCAGCGATTTGCCGTAGGTCCTCGCCGGTGTGTCGAACCACACGGAGTCCGGACCCGCCACCGCCACCGTGCGCCCGTTGCGCCGGTGCACCCACGGCACGATCCGGCCGTAGGAGAAGCGCATGCGCAGCGTGGACTGCATCGGGACCCGGCCCGAGACCCCCTCCACGATACGGATCAGCTGGGGTGCGCCGTCGCGCGGGGGCATGAAATCGGTCACGCGGACCGTGCCGCGCGGGGTGTCCCACTCGGACTCCAGGATCAGCGAGTCACCGCGGTAGGTGCGCCGGGTCGCCGCGGGCGGCTCGCTGCCGGCCGGGTGGGCGGGACCGAGCCGCCAGAAGCCGTGGTCCTCGGTGCCCAGCAGGCCGGCGAAGATGGCATGCGAGTCGAAGCGGGGCAGGCACAGCCAGTCCACTGTCCCGTCCCGGCAGACCAGGGCAGCGGTCTGCATGTCTCCGATGAGTGCGTAGTCTTCGATACGCCCGGCCACGTGCAACTCCAGTCGAACGGCCACGTCACACCCCGCGAAGGGGCTGTCGCTAGTGCGGTCAAGGGGTGGTTGTAAAGCGCATTGAGCGGGCAGCGCGCCGGTCAACCACGGGGGGCGGACCGACAACTCCTGCTCAACGAACTGACGAGCTTTCGTTGTTTCCGGGGCATTACGGGCGGGGGTGGTGCCGTGTTGCCGGCCGGGCTCCTCAGTGAGTGTCCGAGCAGGATACGACGCATGTAGATGATCTGCGTGCCGCTCCCGGCAACCCGCATGCGCTGAATGAGTGAGCCATGGCTGAGAGCCCCGTGTGTGGTACGTACCCGTGTCGGAAGGGGTGCGGAACGTGGCCGTGAGCCACGCCCGCCCGGCGCTGATACCCTGGTAGCCCGTGGACCGGTGGGCTCGAACCCCCCGAACCGCAGCGACGGCACCTCAGCCGGATCTTCCGGGTTCCCCGGGCCGGACCGCCGTACCGCACGACCAACCGCGACCACGGGAGCCCTCTCTTGGCCATGCCGTCCAAATTCACGACGACCAAGCACATCTTCGTCACCGGAGGTGTCGCCTCCTCGCTCGGCAAGGGCCTGACCGCATCGAGCCTCGGAATGCTGCTCAAGGCCCGTGGCCTCCGCGTCGTGATGCAGAAGCTCGACCCGTACCTGAACGTCGACCCGGGCACGATGAACCCCTTCCAGCACGGTGAGGTGTTCGTCACCAACGACGGCGCGGAGACCGACCTGGACATCGGTCACTACGAGCGCTTCCTCGACCGGGACCTGGACGGCAGCGCCAACGTCACCACCGGCCAGGTGTACTCCTCGGTGATCGCCAAGGAGCGGCGCGGCGAGTACCTGGGCGACACCGTGCAGGTCATCCCGCACATCACCAACGAGATCAAGCACCGCATCCGCCGCATGGCCACCGACGACGTGGATGTCGTGATCACCGAGGTGGGCGGCACGGTCGGCGACATCGAGTCGCTGCCGTTCCTGGAGACCGTCCGCCAGGTCCGCCACGAGGTCGGCCGGGACAACGTGTTCGTCGTGCACATCTCGCTGCTGCCCTACATCGGCCCCTCCGGCGAGCTGAAGACCAAGCCGACCCAGCACTCGGTGGCCGCCCTGCGCAACATCGGTGTGCAGCCGGACGCGATCGTGCTGCGCTGCGACCGCGAGGTGCCCACCGCGATCAAGCGCAAGATCTCCCTGATGTGCGACGTCGACGAGGCCGCCGTGGTGGCCTGCCCCGACGCCCGGTCGATCTACGACATCCCCAAGGTCGTGCACTCCGAGGGCCTGGACGCCTACGTGGTGCGCAGGCTCGACCTGCCCTTCCGGGACGTGGACTGGACGACCTGGGACGACCTGCTGGACCGCGTCCACAACCCCCGGCACGAGGTCACCCTCGCCCTGGTCGGCAAGTACATCGACCTGCCCGACGCCTATCTGTCGGTGACCGAGGCGCTGCGCGCGGGCGGCTTCGCCCACCGGGCCCGGGTGAAGATCAAGTGGGTCACCTCGGACGACTGCAGGACCCCGGCGGGCGCCGAGGAGCAGCTCGCCGACGTCGACGGCATCTGCGTCCCGGGCGGCTTCGGCGACCGCGGTGTGCTGGGCAAGGTCGGCGCGATCCGCTACGCCCGTGAGAACCGGATCCCGCTGCTGGGACTGTGCCTGGGCCTGCAGTGCGTCGTGATCGAGGCCGCGCGCAACCTCGCGGGCATCCCGGACGCCAACTCCACCGAGTTCGACCCGGCCACCGCCCACCCGGTGATCTCCACCATGGCCGAGCAGCTGGACATCGTCTCCGGCGAGGGCGACATGGGCGGCACGATGCGGCTCGGCATGTACCCGGCCAAGCTGGCCGAGGGCTCGCTCGTGCGCGAGGTCTACGGCGGCAAGGAGTACGTCGAGGAGCGGCACCGCCACCGCTACGAGGTCAACAACGCCTACCGCACGGAGCTGGAGAAGAAGGCGGGCCTCGTCTTCTCCGGCACCTCCCCGGACGGCAAGCTCGTCGAGTACGTGGAGTACCCGCGCGACGTCCACCCCTACCTGGTCGCCACCCAGGCGCACCCGGAGCTGCGGTCGCGCCCGACACGCCCGCACCCGCTGTTCGCGGGCCTCGTGAAGGCCGCGATCGAGCGGAAGAATTCCAAGTGACACACCCGGTTGTACGGTTGCGGGGGTGCGTTCCCTCAACGGTGGGCGCCCCCGCTTCGTCCGCGCACCTTCGGTGCACGTCGCACGGTCGGAAGGACAGGGCATGACGATCAGGGACACTCCGGAGGAGTGGGAGATCCGGGCGACGGACACGCCCTTCGTGGGCAACAAGACCTCCGTCCGCACCGACGACGTGGTCATGCCCGACGGCTCCGTGGCCCGCCGCGACTACCAGGTCCACCCCGGGTCCGTGGCCGTCCTCGCCCTCGACGACGAGGACCGGGTGCTGGTGATCCGCCAGTACCGCCACCCGGTGCGGCAGCGGCTGTGGGAGATCCCGGCCGGCCTGCTCGACGTGCCCGGCGAGAACCCGCTGCACGCCGCCCAGCGCGAGCTGTACGAGGAGGCACACGTCAAGGCCGAGGACTGGCGGGTGCTGACCGATGTGTACACCACCCCCGGCGGCTGCGACGAGGCCGTGCGGATCTTCCTCGCCCGGGGGCTGTCCGAGGTGGAGGGCGCGCGCTTCGCGGCGGAGCACGAGGAGACCGACATGGAGCACGCGCGCGTGCCGGTCGACGAGCTGGTCCGCGGCGTGCTCGCGGGCGAGTTGCACAACAACTGCCTTGTCGTGGGCGTCCTCTCCCTGGTCGCCGCACGCCAGGGCGACGGCCTCGACGCACTCCGCCCGGCGGAGGCCCCCTGGCCGGCGCGCCCCTTCGAGTCCTGAGCACGGCCGGAGCACGAACGGGAACACGGCCGGGTGCGGCCGGCCGGGGCACGGCCAGGGCACGGAGGGCGGCCCGCCGACCGGGAGCCGCCGCGGTGCGACCATCGTCTGATCCGGTCGGGCGACCTGCCCGCCGTGGTTTTTCCGGAAGGCCGCGGAGCGTGAACTAGGCTCTGGACAGCGCCCGGACCGGAGTCCCGGCGGGCTTGCGTGTGCGGTGGGACGGGAGTGTGGCCCGTGACGGACCAGGCGGTGGACGCAGGCGGGGTGAGCCTGTCCGGAAGAAACCGGTTCCCCGCGGCCGCCGACAGCTCCTTCCTGGGCCGCACACGGGAGTTGAAGGAGCTGCGCGCCGACATCGAGCGGGCCGGGCTCGACACCCTCTCCGGCCGCAAGGCCCCCCGCGCCCGCGTCCTGCTGATCGCGGGCAGGCCCGGCTCCGGCCGTACGGCGCTCGCCGAGGAGCTCGTACGGCAGGTCGCGGACGACTACCCCGACGGTGTGCTGCGCGCCCGGCTCACGGAGCCCGACGGCACCCCCGTACCGGTCGAGCGCGCCGCCCGCGAACTGCTCACCGCCCTCGGCCTGCCCGCCCCGCCCGGCGCCGACGAGGACGAGCTGACCGCGACCCTGCGGGACGCGCTCGCCGGGCGCCGGGCGCTGCTGCTGCTCGACGACGCGGCCGGCGCCGGGCAGGTCGACGCGCTGCTGCCCGACAACGCCGACTGCCTGCTCGTCGCCGTCTCCCGGGGCCCGCTCACCGGGATCGCGGACGTCCGCCCCTGCACGCTCGGCGGACTGGACACCAAGTCCGCCGTGGAGCTGGTGGCCCAGCACATCGACCCGGTGCGCATCACCGTCGACCCGCGCGCCGCCGAAAGCCTGGTCGAGATCTGCCAGGGCCAGCCCGCCGCGCTCACCCTGGCCGGGGGCTGGCTGGCCGCCCACCCCAAGGCCGCCGTCGCCGACCTCGCCGGGCAGCTGCACGCCGACACCGACGAGGGCCCCGCGCTCGCCCGGGTGCTGCGGCTGGTGCACGCCACCCTGCCGGGCCCGGCCGCCCGGGTGCTGCGGCTGCTCTCCCTCGCCCCGGCCGGGGACGTGGACCCGCACATCGCCTCCGCGCTCGCCGGCTGCTCGGTCGAGGACGCCCGCGTCGTCCTCGACGACTTCGCCGCCCTCGGCCTGCTGCGGCCCCTGCCCACGCCGCTGCCGTGCTACGAGGTCCCCGGCTGTCTGCACCCGCTGCTGCGGGCCCTCACCGAGCGCCACGACCGCCCCGGCGAACTGCAGCTGGCCCGCGCCCGGATGCTGGAGCGGATGGTGCGGCTGCTGCAGTCCTGCCGCGCGATCACCGAGACCGACAGCCCCGAGACCCGCGAGAAGCTCAAGAGCCTGCCGCCCGCGCTGCGCTTTCCGACCCCCCGGGCCGCCGAGAACTGGTTGCGTGCCCGCCGGCCCGCCCTGCTCGCCGCCGCCCGGCTCGCGGTCGCCGACGGCGAACTGGACACCCTGGCCCGCCGGCTGATGTCCCAGCTGGTGCGGGCCATGGTCGCCCACCTCGGCACCCGGGCCGCCGCCGGTGACCTCTACGACGTCCACCGGCTCGTCCTCCAGGTGGCCGAGCGGCAGCGGCTGCCCCGGGAGAAGGCCGCCGCCCTGCTGAACCTCGCCGACCTGGACGCCCGTACCGGCCGCACCCCCCAGGCACTGACCCGCTACCGGGCCGCGCTGGACGCCGGACGCGAGGCGAACGACCCGTACGCGACCGGCCGCGCGATGGAATCCGTGGGCGGCGCCTACCAGGAGCTCGGGGACCACGACCGGGCCGCCGACTGGTTCGGCCGCGCCCTGGTCCAGCGCCTCGCGCGCGAGGAGCGCGAGGACGCCGCCCGCCTCTACGGCCGCATCGCCACCGCGCACACCCGCGCCGGCCGCTACGACGAGGCCCTGCGCAACTGGCGGGCGGCCGCCGCCGTGCACCGCAAGGCCGGCGACGCCTCCGCCCAGGCACGGGTGGTGAGCGAACAGGCGCGCGTGCACGAGTACGCCGGGCGGCCCGAGGAGTGCCTGCGCCTGTGCCAGGAGGCCGTCGAGTGGGCGCGCCGTGCCGAGGACGTACGGCTGCAGGCGGAGCTGCAGATGCGGTTCGCCGGCACCCTGGAGCGGCTGGGCGATCCGGTCGCGGCGGCCCTGCACCGCCAGGCGGCCGCGCGTCTGCTGGGCGACGACATCCACATGGGCACGGACGGCGACGTGACGGACGCCTGGCGGGGACAGGATGCGGGAACCTACGAAATCCGCAGTGCCTTCGCCAAAGATTGATGCAATGAAAGGCTAGACAGGACGAACGCCTTCATTAGACTGGTTCTGCCGCTCGTTCCCCTGCGGTGTATCCCGGTACGTACCCCTATGCCGGGGTACGTGTTGCATTGCCATGAATCCCTGAGCCAAGGACCGTGATCGACGTGAAGGTCGGCATCCCCCGCGAAGTCAAGAACAACGAGTTCCGGGTGGCCATCACCCCCGCCGGCGTGAACGAGCTGGTACGCAACGGCCATCAGGTCGTCGTCGAGCGGAATGCCGGCGTCGGCTCCTCGATACCCGACGAGGAGTACGTGGCCGCCGGCGCCCGGATCCTCGACACCGCGGACGAGGTCTGGGCCGAGGCCGACATGGTGCTGAAGGTCAAGGAGCCCATCGCCGAGGAGTACCACCGCCTCCGCAAGGACCAGGTCCTCTTCACCTATCTGCACCTGGCCGCCTCCAAGGAGTGCACGGACGCCCTGCTGGAGGCCGGCACCACGGCGATCGCCTACGAGACCGTCGAGCTGCCCAACCGCACGCTGCCGCTGCTCGCTCCCATGTCCGAGGTGGCCGGCCGGCTGGCCCCGCAGGTCGGCGCCTACCACCTGATGCGCGCCTCCGGCGGCCGCGGTGTGCTGCCGGGCGGCGTCCCGGGCGTGCCGGCCGGTGAGGCGGTCGTCATAGGCGGCGGCGTCTCCGGCTGGAACGCCACGCAGATCGCCATCGGCCTGGGCTTCCACGTGACCCTGCTCGACAAGGACATCAGCAAGCTCAAGGAGGCCGACAAGGTCTTCGGCACGAAGGTCAAGACCGTCGTCTCCAACTCCTTCGAGCTGGAGAAGGCCTGCCTCGAGGCCGACCTCGTCGTCGGCGCCGTGCTCGTCCCGGGCGCCAGGGCCCCGAAGCTGGTCAGCAACGAGCTGGTGTCCCGGATGAAGGCCGGAAGTGTTCTTGTCGACATCGCGATCGACCAGGGCGGCTGCTTCGAGGACTCCCGCCCGACCACGCACGCCGAGCCGACCTTCAAGGTCCACGAGTCGGTGTTCTACTGCGTCGCCAACATGCCGGGCGCGGTGCCCAACACCTCCACCTACGCCCTGACCAACGCCACGCTGCCGTACATCGTCGAAGTCGCCAACCGCGGCTGGGTGGAGGCGATGCGCCGTGACCCGGCGCTGGCCAAGGGCCTCAACACCCACGCCGGCAAGGTGACTTACCGCGAGGTCGCGGAGGCGCACGGCCTCGAGCACGTCGCCGTGGAGTCCCTGCTGGGCTGAGCGGTCGCCAAGTCGCCAGGGCGTACAAGGCGATACATCAACGCGCCTCCTCAACGATGCATCTTCGGCCGGACCTTGAGCGTCAAGGTCCGGCCGGATGCGTGCGGGGGCACCCCCGTCGCAGCCGGTCAACTCGCCTCGAACGCAACCATTCGACCGATTCACGCACCGGTGAAACCTCTTGTGCGACGGCCGTACGCCCTTGACAGCCGGATGTTTCATTGCCGACACATCGGGCCGGGTCCGGCGGATTGTGTTGCTGCGGACGCCCGACACGCCATAGAGTCGCCAACCGTCGGCATGGTGCCACGCTGACCTGTCTAGAAGTTTCCTGGTCACCAAGGAGGTAGGACGACTTGTGAATGAGTCGACATTTTCTCCCGAGGGTGGTCAACCAGGAACGCCTGCGCGGGGCCAGGGTCCCACGGGGCTCGAAGCTGTCGGCTCCGTCGCTGTGCGCACCTTCACAGCCCACCAGAGCCACCGGATGTCAGCGGTGGCTCAGTCAGCACACCAGAGCATGGATGGCCATCACGTGAACGCCATGGCCGGCGACGGAAGTGGCGCGCCCCACGACCACTTCGCCGACTACGACGACCTGCCCGACGGGCATTTCTACGACCCCGACGCCGAGTACGAGCCCGACCCCGAGTACGCGGCCACGCTCGCGCCCGACGCCGCGCGCCAGCGCCGTGAGCGCATCGGCCCGACCGGACGTCCGCTGCCGTACTTCCCGATCCCCGGTCCGCTGACCGACCACGGCCCCGCGACGATCATCGCGATGTGCAACCAGAAGGGCGGCGTCGGCAAGACCACGTCGACCATCAACCTGGGCGCCGCGCTCGCGGAGTACGGACGCCGGGTGCTGCTCGTCGACTTCGACCCGCAGGGCGCGCTGTCGGTCGGGCTCGGCGTCAACCCCATGGAGCTCGACCTCACCGTCTACAACCTGCTCATGGAGCGGGGCATGTCCGCGGACGAGGTCCTGCTGAAGACGGCGGTCCCCAACATGGACCTGCTGCCCAGCAACATCGACCTGTCGGCCGCCGAGGTCCAGCTGGTCTCCGAGGTCGCGCGCGAGTCGACACTGCAGCGGGCGCTGAAGCCGCTGGTGGACGACTACGACTACATCATCATCGACTGCCAGCCCTCGCTCGGTCTGCTCACCGTCAACGCGCTCACGGCCGCGCACAAGGTGATCGTGCCGCTGGAGTGCGAGTTCTTCGCGCTGCGCGGTGTCGCGCTGCTGACCGAGACCATCGAGAAGGTGCAGGAACGGCTCAACCCGGAGCTGCAGCTCGACGGGATCCTCGCCACGATGTACGACTCGCGCACCGTGCACAGCCGTGAGGTGCTCGCGCGTGTCGTGGAGGCATTCGACGACCACGTGTACCACACGGTCATCGGGCGCACGGTCCGCTTCCCGGAGACCACGGTCGCCGGTGAGCCGATCACCACGTACGCCTCCAACTCCGTCGGCGCCGCCGCCTACCGCCAGCTTGCCAGGGAGGTGCTCGCCCGGTGTCACGCCGAGTGAGTCTGCCGGGGGCCGACGAACTGTTCCGTACGACAGGGGGAATGGCGCTCCAGCCGTCCACTCCCCGGCGACAGACGGGCAGCGGCGAGCCCCGGGTGCCCGCTCCCGCGGGGGAGGGCGACGCGACGGCCGCCCCGGCGGAGGACGCACCGCAGTCGGTGCCCGTGCAGGGCGGCGACGGCGAGGGCGTGGAGCACGTGGCGGCGGAGGCGGCACCGCTGGACGCGGGCGAGTCCCGCAGCCGGTCCACCGCGG